>NZ_JAMZGH010000021.1:0-86246 GCF_024158805.1 Chromobacterium sp. S0633
CATGCCTTGGGCGAACAATTTGACACTATCCCCCGCAGCCTTGCCCACAATGGCTTCCGCCGCGCGTTGCGCAGCAGCGCCTTTCACCAGTTTTCCAGCTTTACCCCCGACACTCATTGAAGCCGCGACTCCAAGACCCTCGGTCATTGCCTCATGGAATCGGCCATTAATGACATGGTCGCCAAACGCGATAACATCGTTTGTCGCGCTCAAGGCCATTGCCGCACCAGGCATCATGTCGGGAAGCTTGGGAATTAATTTTGCCAATGCACCCGGCACCGCCTCTTTCCCCAAAATTGATGCCGCCAATGTCGCGGCATCGGGAATCGCCTGCTTGCTGGCCACCTTCTTTCTTAATTGCTCCAGCTTGATTTTCTTCTGCCCTTCGGGCAGGTCCTCAAGAGTCTTGGCTGGGCTGGGAAGTTTTTTAGGCGCTTGTTTTTTCGGCCGTGCAGGCTCCTGTTTTTTCTTGTCGCCAAATAGTTTTTCATACAGTCCCAGCCCCGTGTCCGCGAGCGATCCTGTTATTTTATTTTCGAGTGGGTCGGTTATTTCGCTGACTTTGCTGCCAACCACATCCATCGAGCTTTCGGCTGCATTCAACAATGTGTCGGCAAGGCCGATCTTGCCATCCTTGGGCAGGGATACATGGTCTCCGCCCAAAGCAAAGGTATCGAAAGCGGTTCCAGGCCAGCTGCCTTCCGGCAAGTCAAAAGCCTCGGTAAAATTTTTGGCGTCCGCTTGCACTATTTTTTTGATATCCATCCCCTGATCCTTTAGGATCTGGGGGATCATTTCTTTGGCAAGCTTATTTGAGGCCTGATTGTAAATCGCATCGGAATATGGCTTTTTCCCATGCTTCTTCATTAAATTCTTGGTTGATCCACGGAGAAAAGAGTCATAAACATCTCCAGTCCCGCCATTGGTCGACTCCGCCACGGACAGCCATAGATACAGCCCATCCAGCTCCTGCGAACGCTTAATTGCCTTGGCTTTTTCATGCGGCAGCACTGCGCTTTGATGCGCTTCTTGCTTCATCTTTTCTGCAACCGCACCCTTCAGAAAAGAGTAGATATCTGCATAATTCCCTCTTTTCCTGGCGGCCATTTCTTCTAGCTTCTTCAACTGCTCCGGGCTTAATTTAAGCATAACTGCTCCAGGTCAATACTTCACCGCCCCGTGAAATCAACTACTCATCAGATAAGACTCTATACCTGTCAAAATGCACTGATGTTTTACCGCAGCTTAAAACTGCGTATTCGCTCATATGATTTTCTGAGGCGACAAGGCGGGAATATATGAGAAGACGGCCAGATGCTTCCTGTTAATCAACGCTCCACATCCAGCCGTTCATTATTTAATCAGCCGATTAAATAAGCTTGAACTCACTCCTGAACTTTACGCAGCGACAGCAGCTTGATATCGCGGCGCGCTTCGCTTTCCACACCGTATTTCTCGCCCACTTCCAGCGTGAAGCAGTCCAGGTAGCTGGTGCGCTTGCCGCCCGGCGCCACCGGGAATTCGGTGAGCTTGGCGCCTTCGATCGCTTCCCAGTCCAGCTCGCCGGACAGCGGGATGGAGACGGTGACAGACAGCTCGTATTCCGAGATGCCGCGCGCGAAGCCGCGGGCGCGGCCGCTGCTGTTCATGGTTTTCACCAGCTTGCGGCCGGTCTTGCTGCTGACGTTCAGATCGATGACGTCGATTTCCTGGCCGTTGACTTCCAGTACGATCGAACCTGCGTATTCTTTCAAAGCCATGTGAATGTCCTTTTCGGTTTCATGTGGGCGGCCCGACCGGTTTGACGGCGGGCCGCCGGATCAAGCGTTAACGGGGGAAAACTAGGTCCGCCCGGGTAAGCGCGCGGGAGCAAGACGGCGCGCCGCGGCACCCCGCGTGTTTACCCAGCGCCGCTTAGAGCCTGTTTACGATCTGCTGCGCGTCGGCGATACGGCGTTGAAACCGCTTCGAAATGCTCATGTACCACGCGTACACTCCGCTTTCTCAGCCGTTTTCGCCTTGTCTCGCCTTAGCTCGCGAGACCGTAAACACGTTCTTACAGCAGCAGATCGATGCGGCCGGCGAACACGTGCAGGCCGTTGACCACGTCCACCGGGATCTTGGCGTCCAGACGGTTCACGTCTTGCGCGTCGCGCTCGACGATCAGGCCGTCCTTGTTGGCCTCCACCGCCTCGATGATTTCCAGCTCTTCCAGCTTGTAGAGCACGTCCAGCAGCTCGGAGCGGACCTTGGACGGGGTGCGATCGGACAGTTTTTCGCGCGGGAAGCGCAGCGCCACGCGCTCGCGGCAGGCGCGGCGCACGTAGTCCAGAGTGCGGATGGTGGTCAGATCCAGCAGCGACACGTCGTCCACGCCCTGCGCGTCCTTGGTGTAGGTGCTGATGGAGCGCACGATCTGCACGCGTTCGCCCGGGCCCACTTCCAGCGGGGTCACGCCGTTGTAGAGGGCGTTTTCCTGCTCGGTGCGGCTGGTGCGGGCGGCCAGTTCCACCACGTCCAGGCCTTTGAGCTCCAGGGTGTTCAGCGGACGGGCCGGATCTTCCTCGCTGGCGATCACCGCGGCGTAAGCGGCGGCCAGTTCGCCCGGCAGCTTGGCGGAGCCGCGATACCAGGCGGCGCTGACGCGGCCGCTGGCCAGTTTGGAGGCGACGGCGCTGACTTCCGACAGCGCGCCGACGGCGCCGACCACGCCGATGGCGCCGCGTTGCTCCATCGGACCGGACACGAAGTCCAGATGGGTGCGCAGCGCGGTGAAGGCGGTGTCGTTGTTGAAGGGGTTGACCACGATGTGGTGGCCGCCGCTGACCACGGCCGCCAGCGCCGGAGCGATGTCCGGATCGGCAGCGCCGCCCTTCATCGCGCCCACGGTGATGCCGAGGCCGGCGATCTGTTCCTGCGCTTTCAAGGCGACGGCGTTGCCGGCCGCGCCTTTGTGGCGAGCGGTCAGGGTCAGCACTTCCTTGGCCGCGGCGGCGGTCACCGGCAGATCCGCCAGCTTGTCGACGGCGGCCTTGGCGGCGGCGGCGATCTTGGCGGCGTCGTCGCCGGCGGCCACGGCCACGTCGATGCGACGGCCGCCGATGAACAGGCTGGCCACGCCGGCGCCGGTGGCCGGGCCGGTGAAGGTGAAGGTGCCGACGGCGGCGGCGGCGCTGTCCGCGTCGTCAACCGCGATCACGCTGAGTTGCAGATAGGGGTTGGCGTTGATGGCGGCGCGGGCCAACAGATGGGCGTAGGAGCCGCGGCCGAAAGCCTGGGCGGCCTGCTCGTCGCTGAACACGTCCAGCGCGGCCAGAGCCGGTTGAGCGGAGTCGGCGAAACGCTGGCCGATCACCAGCACGCGCTGCGGATTGCCCGGCAGGGTGCGCACCGCCAGCTTGGTGTTGAACTCGAAGTATTTGCCCGGCTTGCGGATGGACGCCGGAATCTGGTCGAAGCTGATGTTGGGGCTGGCCATAAAGTATGGGCTCCTGATTGATGCGGTTGGGGGAAAGTCGCCGCGCCGGACAGCGCGGCGGGATACTGCGAAAAATCAAACGGCGGGCGGCTTGGGCTGCAGCACGACATCCTGGGCCTGGACGGCCGTTTTGCCGTCCAGGCTGTAGTCCAGCCGGGTGCTGCGCCATTCGGCGGCGGGGCCTTCCAGCCTGCCGCCGAAGCGGGCGAACAGCTGGTCCGGATCCGTCTCGCCTTGCGGCGACGGCCAGTGGCCGTTGTCCAGCGCCTCGTCCAGCCAGTGGGTGGCGAAATCGCAAGCCACCAGGCTCCAAGGCTCGCCGTCCCGCTGCGCCTGAGCCAGCGGTCGCACTTGCTCGGGAATCAGCGGCGACACCGCCAGGCCGAAATCCTGAGCCGCCAGCAAGCGACGCACCGCGTAAACCAGCTGCCAGACGCCGGCGCCGGCGTAGCCCCGATCCGCCTGCAGGCGGTCGCCGACGATGACGGTGAAGCGGGTCTGCGCCTTGTAGCGCTGGCGTTGGCTGGCCGAAGGCTGGCAGGCGATAACGCCGCCGGCCACGGTCCACAACGCCGGCAAGCGCGCCAACGCCTGCGGATTCAGACCCGGGCTGCCCGCCGCCGGCGTCAGCCGGCTTTGGTAACGGCCTTGCGCCAGATCCAGCCCGCAGAGGCCGGTTTCGTCCAGATCGGCCGCCACTTCGCGCACCATGCGGCCCAGGCCTTGGCGCAGGCGGTCGGCGATGGCGTCTTGCAGTTGGATCAGCTGGGACATGATTTCCTCAATGATTCAGCGGTTTATCGATACGGCTATTGTCTCGCGCCCGCGGTTTTGGGCTTAGCTGAGCGATGTCAGTGGGGGCTTGCGGCCGCGGGCGCGGCCGAGGTGGATCAGGCCTTGATGCAGGCCAGCAGGGCGAGGTTGCGAGGACGGATGGATCGGAGCGATTGGGCGTCGCCCACCGCTTGGCCACTAGGAGTGAGCTTGTGAACTTGAACGGATGAGGAAGTCGCCGGCTCATACCCCAATTCAAGCAAGTTATTGCTCTTGCGATCGATGACTCCAACCGCCAGAGCAACATCGTCGTCCACTAGTGCTTGCGTCGATGCTTGCGCCGAACCTAATACCCGACCTGCATCAACCTTACGTCCATCGTCCCAACCACGGATGAATTCGCCCCGCAGATCGGGCAATTGAAACAGCTCGGTGTTTTCCGGACGGGACGAGCCGGTTTGTTCACCCGGCGGGGTGAACTCGGCCTGGTAGCGGCACTTCTTGGAAATCATCCAATCCTGGAAGTAGCCGCCGGCGGAGTCGGCGTAAATCGGGTCGTGGCCATCCACCGAGAACACGATGGTGTTGTCCGGAATATTGACTTTCAGCTCAGTCTTCAGGCTCCACGCCAGCTTGCCGTCGACAAACAGGCGATAGGTCGCGCCGTCGTAACACAACGCGATGTGATACCAGCGGGCCTCAGGAAACGCATTGGCCTGGCCCTGTACACCTTCGCAGATAAAACCGGAACCGGGACCGGCCAACCAAACCATCGGCGCCTTGGTCTGCGAATGGATGCCGAGACCGATCTCGCCCCAGGGCGCCGAAGCGTTCATGCCGAAAATCCAGTTGGGATGACCGGTGAACATCGGGTAATGCCAGCCTTCAATCGTGAACGCGTCCGGGTTGAACTTGCTTTGCACGGTGAAGCGGGCGTAATGGCCCTTGGCCTTGGTCTGCAAACTGGTTTTGCCGAATTTGCTTTGCTCGGAGCTCAGGTTCGCGGTGCCCACCAGCACCGCCTCTTTGCCGCTGATCAGATCGATCAATTTGTTGCGATCGTCAAACTTGAGCAGCGCCTGGATGTCCGTGTCCATTTCCTTGTTGGCGAACATATCGCCAATAGCCTGGTACAAAGAGGCATATTGCTGTTTGGACACCAGCGAGCCATCCGCCTTGATCCAGCCCGCCGGCGCTTCCTTGCGGGCGAAATACTGGATGGCGCCGCTCGGAACCGAAGCGCCCGAGTTTGCGCCGTCGTCGCAGCAGCACTGATTCATTTCGATACGTACGGGATTGGTTTCCGCTTGCCCCAGGACATTGACCTGGAATTGCGGCTTGATGCAGACAGTCGTGTTCGACATCTGGCTCTCCTTCTCTGGGTTGATTGAATACGAGGCAGAATCGGCGTCGCGCCTTGGATGCTGTTACCGATCCGCAGCGCGTGGGCGGGGGGAGGAAAATAACTTGGAACCGGTGTAGAAATGCACGCGCGGCATTTGCGCCAAAGCTGTTTGCGCGCTCAGTGGATCAAGCGCTTGAGGAACTCGCCCAGCAGCGTCACCGCCAGCGCGGACACCGCGCCGGACAAGGCGCCGCTGCGCGCGGCCTGGACTTCGACGTCGCGCAGCCGGCTGTCCAGCTCTTCCAGTTTTTTGTCTTGTTTGGCGAGGTGGGCCACGATCATGTCCAGCTTGCCTTCTATGCGGCCCAGGGCCATCAGATTGTCATGTTCCACGTGAAACCCGCCTTTCAGCCTTCGGCCAGTTGTTGGCAAATCACGCAGCGGGTGCAGCTGGGCATGATCGCCCGTCGCGCGGACGGAATGGGGTCGCCGCAATCCTCGCAGTGGCTGTAGCCTGTCTGGTCGAACTGCTGGTAATGGCGGGCAATCGCTTGCTCGCGGAACTCGGTTTCCAGCTCGCTGGCCCGATCGAAAAAGTCGCTCATGGTTGTGGTCCTTCGGAAGTAAACAGCCCGCCGAGCGCCGTCAGCCTTTGTTCCAGCTGCTGGCACCAGGCGCCGTAATCGGCGGCGTGGGCCAGGAGGTCTGCTGCCGGTAGCCCGGCGCCGGCGGAGGCGGCTTGATGGGGATTTGCAATAGATACGGAGTCGGTTGCGGGCACTGCGGCGGCGGCGTAGCCGAGGACTTGCCGGTAGAGGCGCAGGCTGTCAGGGCCAAGGCCGCCATAGCGGCCGCCATCCTGTTGCACGACATATTCGATCCTTTGTTTCTGGTCTCGCAGCCGCTGCTGCAGATTCTGTTGCTGACTCAACAAGCGCGCCTCCTGCCTGCCCAGCAGTTCGCGCAGACGTTGCTGCTGCTGCAAGGCCGCCTGCAGTTGCAATTGGGCGCGCTCCGCTTCCGCGGCCTGGCGGCCTTGATCCGCCGCCCGCTGTTCGGCCAAGCGCGCGCGCCAGTTCTCCGCGCCGTGTCGCAGCCCCAGCGGGTAGGCCAGGCCCGCCGCCAGCAAGGGCGGCAGCAGCCAGCCCCCCAATTTCAGCCATGCGAAGCCCGGCCCCATCAGCGCCCGCCTCGATCGCGCCAGGCGGCGATCAGCCGCAAGCCGGCGGAGTAGCCGCCGACGATGCCGAGATAAATCAGCCAGATATCCGCGCCCAGGGTGCCGCGCAGCCCTTCCACCACGAACAAGAGCGTGGCCGCCGCGCAGGCGATGTTCGCCCACAGCCGGGAATGGCTCAGCCGGCGGCCGCCGGGCCGGGTCAGCAAGTCGGACAGACGCATCATTTTTTCTCCTTGTCGAGGTCGGTCGGATTCAACTCAAAGTGGGGAAACTCGCGGAACGGCGCGTCCGGTCGGCCATACCAATTCAGGCCTAGCGCGGCGCCGATCTCGCCCATCAGCTGCCAGTGCGGATGGTGGGCGTCCCAGACCGGCTTGCCGCCGATCAGTGGCACCACGTCGAAGGCCCGCGCGGCCGGACTGTCGTGCAACATGGCGTTGTGCGCGGACTGGCCCGCGCGGGCGTTGGTGACCTTGAGACCGGGCCGGCTGCGGCCCTGCGCGTACAAGGCGTCCTGTTCCGCGCCGGAGCGCCAGGTGCAGGTGATCAAAGCCTCCACGCCGGCGTCGCGGCAGCGCCGCACAAAGGCCTCTGCCAGGGGTTGCAACTGCGGATGCAGGTCGGAAATAGCTCTGCTGGCCATGAAAACTCCTTGTTGTTGGCGAAACGTGGCTCATCGGCCGGCCGCAAGCCGGCCGCCTTGCGCGGCGCGCGCGCTGCCCTGCCAGGCAGAGGCGGAACCGGCTGAAAACAAACAGGAGAAATCGGATAGAGAGGAGAAGCGGAGTACAGCCTTAATGCAGATCTTGACTGGGCGTTTTCAGCACGCGCCACACCATGCGGTCGCTCAGTTGGAAGCGGATGGCCAGCACGCTGACCG
The DNA here is from genome assembly GCF_024158805.1 of Chromobacterium sp. S0633. NCBI lineage: Bacteria > Pseudomonadati > Pseudomonadota > Betaproteobacteria > Neisseriales > Chromobacteriaceae > Chromobacterium > Chromobacterium sp. S0633. Next base: position 7,658 of record NZ_JAMZGH010000021.1, read on the forward strand.
CCTCGTTGGCGCCCAGGCCTTGGTCCAGCAGCTGATCGAAGTCGCTCAACAGCTGCTGATTGCGCGCCAGACGCAAGGCTTGGCTGCAACGCGGCACGTACAGGATGTCGCCGCCAAAATGATGGGTCAGACTGGCGGCGGCGTCCTCCCCAATCACCTCCACCAACGCGGCGAAGCGCAGCTGGCCCGCCTTGCTTTGGTTTTTGGAGATGGGCAAGGTGGTGCCGCCCAGCGCCTGCACCAGTTGCAAGGTGCGCGGCAGCCCGATCAGCTCAGCCACCAGGCGCATGGTTTCGGGCAGGGCCGGGGCAATATTGGCTACGGTCATCGCGGAAATCTCCTTGTGAGCACGGAACAAAGACGATAAGTTCTAAATAAGTTATAATTAATCAAGGCCATGTACGCCGTTCGCATTTAGAACTCGTGTTCTAAACGCTGGCAAGCCCATGAATTCTATTGAAATCGGCCTCGGTGGCATCTTCTTCTACGGGGGGATGGCTGGGGGCATATTTGTTTTGAACTTTACCCAGGTGTATGAGTGCTATTTTAGTTCAAAACATAAAACTGATCAATTAGTACGATGTCACTACCTGTCCTTTTGTACAGGGCATTTGACCGGGCCGTGGCGCCGGCCTCGCACGCCAAATGGAGTTCTATATGGAAAAAGACTTGGAACAGAGTGACTTCAAGCAGCGACTGGAGTCGTTGATAGGCGCGGAGAAGCCCTACGCCTGGGCCACTCGCATTGGAATCAACAAAGGCTCGTTCACCAATATGTGGTATCACGGCGGCGTGCCGCGCGCGGCTACCGCCAGCAAGATCGCGGAGGCCAGCGGTTGCAGGCTGGAATGGCTATTGCACGGCAGCGGCCCGCAGTACGACGCGGCGCCGCCGGTAGGCGCCTCGATTAGACTAGAACGCGATTCGGACTGTTTTGTACCCGACAACGTCCATGATGAGTTCTGTTTCATCCCGCGCTATAACCTGAAGGCTTCGGCCGGCTTTGGTTCCAATGCCAGCGAAGAGGCGCCGATGTTCTATATGGCCTTCCGCAAATACTGGATCAAGAACCATCTGAACGCCTCCGCCCGGGACTTGGCGGTGATCAGCGTCAAGGGCGACAGCATGAGCGGCGTGCTGGAGGATCGCGACACCATCCTGGTCAACACCGCCGAGCACTCCCCCGGCGAGGGCCTGTACGTGATCCGCATGGGCGAGGACATCTTCGTCAAGCAGTTGCAGCGTTTGCCCGGCGGCGCGGTGCAGGTGCGCAGCGCCAATCCCTTGTACGAGACCTTCACTGTGGACCTGCAACGCAATACCGGCGAGTTCGAGGTCATCGGCCGCGTGGTCTGGTTTGGCCGCCAGATCGGCTGACCCGGACCCGACGCGGGTGTAAACTGCTGTTTTGCCGCACCGCATGAAACGAGACACCACCATGATTCAACACATCGAAGCCAGCCTGAGCGAGGCGCAAACCGCCTTGGCCAATCTGCTGGCCAACCCGGAAGCGCTGGCCAGCATCGACGCGGCGGCGCAAACCCTGATCGCCAGCCTGACGGCCGGCGGACGCGTCTTTTCCTGCGGCAACGGCGGTTCGATGTGCGACGCCATGCATTTCGCCGAGGAACTGACCGGCCGCTATCGCAAGAACCGCCGCGGCATGGCCGCGGTCGCCATTTCCGACCCCAGCCACATGACTTGCGTGGCCAACGACTACGGCTACGAGTTCGTGTTTTCGCGCTATCTGGAAAGCCATGCCCGCGCCGGCGACGTGCTGATCGGCATCAGCACCAGCGGCAACAGCCAGACCATCGTCAACGCCGCAGAGGTGGCCCGCGACATGGGCGTCAAAGTCATCATCCTCACCGGCCGCGCCGGCACGCGGCTGGAGCCACTGGCCGATGTCTACGTCAACACGCCCGGCGGTCAGTTCGCGGACCGGGTGCAGGAACTGCACATCAAGGTGCTGCACATCCTGATTGAATTGGTGGAACGCCACTTCTGCCCGGAAAACTATTGAGTTTCCCTTTCGTCACGCTTGCCATTGTGCGGAAGATGCGCGCCGCGCCCTATGCGACGCCTGTCAGTACAACGGCATGACGGCACCGCGTAAAAAACCGCCGCCCGGTCAACCCGGCGGCGGTTTTGCTTTACGGCTGCGCGGCGCTAGCGGTTGAGGAAGGCGCCGATGCGCTGATACACCGCGCGGCATGCCTCCGGCACAATGGCCTCCAGATTGAGAAAGGCGTGCACCATGCCGTTCAGGTGCATGTGCTCCGCCTCCACCTCCGCCGCGCGCAGCTTGTCCGCGTAAAGAAACGCCTCGTCGCGCAGCGGATCGAAACCGGCCGACACCAGCAGGGTCGGCGGCAGTTTGCGGCTGAAGCCGCCATGCAGCGGCGAAGCCTGCAGCCGGTTCTCGGCATGCTGGAAGTAATTGTCGAAATACCAGGCCACCCGCGCCTTGGTCAGCAAATAGCCTTCGCCGTTCTCGTCCACCGAGGGCTGGCTCAAAGTGTAGTCGACGCTGGGATAGATCAGCACCTGACGCTTGATCCGCAAGGAGGCGTCGTACTGGCCCAGGCCGCTGAGACTGGAGGTCAACGCGCCGCCGGCGGAATCTCCGGCCAGCGACAGCTGACGCACATAGGGCAGCTGGCGCGCGTCCAACGCCTGCCACAAGCCCTTGGCCACGACGGCGGCGTCCTGCAGGCCCGCCGGATACGGGCTTTCCGGCGCAAGCCGGTAGTCGGCGGCCACCACCACGTGCTGGCTGGCGGCGGCCAGGCGGCGGCAGATCGGGTCGTAAACGCTGACGCTGCCCACCATGTGTCCGCCGCCGTGGAAAAACGCCAGCACCGGCAGCGCGCGCTTCGGGTCCGGGTGGTAGATGCGCACCGGCACGGTGAAGTCGCGGCCCGGCACCAGATCGTCGTTGACCCAGGCGATGTCCGGCCCCGGCGTCACCATCTGCCGGGTCAGATTGGCCAGCGCTTCGCGTGCGCCGATCGACGTCGCCTTATAGCCTTTGGCCACCAGTTCGGCCAGTTCGCGGTTGTATTCCTCCAGCCAGACGGCCAGAGCGGGATCGAGCTGATGCATGCGAGCTCCTATCGGCCCAGCGTGAAGGACGGCGCGCGGGCGCAAGCGGGAAGAGGGGAAGCCGGACGCGAAACGCGCTGGCAGGCTATTCCGTCTACGGATTTAGCCAGCTTATACCATTGGTATTGCAGCGCAAGCCCGCCGCACGCGCCTGGCATGCCCGCCCCCTTAGAACTTGTTCAAAGCCTGCTGCGCGTCGTGGAGCGTACACGGTGTGCACACCTTCGAAATGCTCATGCAGCACGAGCACATTCCGCTTCCTCGGCTGTTTTCGCCTGGTCTCGCCCTTGCTCGCGAGATTTTGAACAGGCTCTTTAGGCGCTCAGCCAAACAGCCGTTCCAGCAGGCTGGGTTTGCGCGTTTGCAACAACTGCTCGGCGCCCAAGAGCAAATCGTCTATCAGCCCCGGGTCGGCGCGCGGTTGCCGCGCCTGCGCCGGATTGGAACGGCCGGACGGCGCCAGATCCAGGTTCGGCCCGCGCCGCGTCAGCCTATAGCCGCCGGCGCAGCTGGGACAGAAAATTTCCTCGCCGTCGGCCATGCCGCGCGGCACGGCGATGATGGGGCCGCAGCCCTGGCAGCTTTGCAAGGGAATGCCCGGTTCGCTGTGGCCGATGATGTGATCGAAACGGCCGGCCTCGCCCAGCTGGATGAAGCGCTCGCCCAGTTCGCGGTCGAACTGGCTGCCCAGGTTTTCCCGGATGATGGCCAAGGCGCGCTCCTTGGGCATGCCCTGCCGGTACGGCCGGGTGCTGGTCATCGCGTCGAAGGCGTCGGCGATGCCGACGATGCGCGCCGCCAGCGGTATCTCCTTGTCCCTCAGCCCCTGCGGATAGCCGCGGCCGTCCGGCGTTTCGTGATGGCGCAGCACCGCGTCCAGCGCCAGTTCCGCCAAGGGATGATCGCTCAACAAATCCGCGCCCACCTGCGGATGGGTCTTGATCACCTCGTATTCGGCGTCGCTGAGCTTGTCCGGCTTGTTCAGCACCGCGTCCGGCACGCCCACCTTGCCCAGATCGTGCAGGAAGCCGCCCAGCGCGATGCGTTCCACCTCGGACTGCGGCAGGCCCAGATGATCGGCCAAGGCGTAGCACAGCCGCGACACCCGCCATAAATGCCCGCCGGTATAAGCGTCGCGCGCCTCCACCATCATCGCCATCGTATACAGCGTTTTCAGCAGCTCCCGCGCTTGTCGCATCTCTATCCCCGCATACCGATGAGGCCCGGCCGCGAGAGCGATATCTGCAAGCGCTCCGGCGGCGACTCAGGCCGAATGATTTCAATATGGCATATCAATGCGGCTTTGCTGCGCTGGCAGCAATACGACAGTCAAACGCCCGGAAATAGAGCAATCATTCCATTTGCATGAAATTTTCATTTTTCTTGGCTAGCCTAGGCGGCACGCGGATTGCGCGCCGCCCGCGGCGCCGGTCCATGCGTTTTCGCCGTCGCCTGACGGCGTTCCACACGAGGAGACAACAATGAAATCGCTGCTATTGCTGGGCCTTGCCCTGAGCCCCTTGGCCCATGCCGCCGCCGCCGAACCGATTCAACCCGATCCGCGCTACAGCCATGTGCTGTCCTCGTCCGGCCCGCTCAGCCGCGAACAGCTGCTGAAGACGGCTCCGCCGGCGCCGATGAGCCGCGCCGCGCGCGGCGACGCCAATATCGAGCTGATGTCGGTGCCCGGCCCGGCCACCTACACCTATTTGCGCTGCTATTACCGCACCGGCAGCGACGCCGCCAAGCCCACCACCGACTACGTGTGGGGGCTGGACCCCAGCAGCGGCGATTACTACCGCTTGAACGGCTACTGGTGGTCCAGCAGCGCGCTGGACTGGAAAAACATGTATTACACCGACGTGGCGCAGAGCACGCTGCAATCGGTCTGCCGCAACACCTTGCAGAAAAAAGGCATTCAGCAGAACCCGGCGATGGTGTTCGCCGCCGACAACCAGCTGTCCTTCAACTACACCGTGTGGACCAACGGCAAGGCCGGCCAGGGCGCCGCCGTCAACAAGATCGTCGCCTTCGGCGACAGCCTGTCCGACAACCAGAACGTCTACAACGCCTCGATGTGGACGCTGCCCAACCGCAACAGCTGGTTCCTAGGCCACTTCAGCAATGGCCAGGTGTGGGTGGAATACCTGGCCGGCCGCCTGCAGCTGCCGGTGTACAACTGGGCGATAGGCGGCGCCGGCGTGGACACGCAAAAACTGGTGATTCCCGGCGTGCAGCAGCAGGTGCAGTCATGGAAGGATTACATGAAGCAGGCCCGCGACTACGATCCGGCCACCACCTTGTTCACCATGCTGATCGGCGGCAACGATTTCGTGAACTACAACAACTCGGTGGACAAGGTGATCAGCGGCCAGAGCCAGGCGCTGACCAGCCTGATCGACGCCGGCGCGCGCAACATCCTGGTGCTCAATCTGCCCGACGTGTCGCGGGCGCCGGTGTTCCAGTTCAAATCCGGCGCGGCCCAGGTGGCCGTCCAGGTGCGCGACTACAACCAGCGTCTGAACGCCCTGGCCGACCAGCTGCGCCTCAAGTACGGCAGCGGCCTGAATCTGCGCGTGTTCGACAGCTACGCGCTGTTCAACAAGGTGCTGAACAACCCCTCCGCCTACCAGTTCAACAACACCACCCAGTCCTGCCTCAACATCAACGCGGACTCCAGCACCAACTATCTGAGTTCGCAGAGCCCGCGCGCCAACTGCGTCAATCCTGACAGCTTCGTGTTCTGGGACACCCTGCACCCCACCACCCGCACGCATAAAGTGCTGGCGGACGAGGTGTACGCCTTCCTGAACGGCTCCGCCGCCCTGGCCCGCCGCTGAGCCGCCGCGCGTTCTCCAACAGGCCGCCGCAGGGGGCCTGAGCCCACGCGGAGAGGACGAGGCCCGGCTTTGCCGGGCCTTTGGGCGACACGCGGATGCGCTTGGCCCGCCCCTGGCCTATTGTTTTGCAAAGGGTTTTCCCGACGCGCATTTGAGCGCGGCTGCGGCAAAGCATACAATGAAGGATTTTCCGGCGCGCCCGCCTCCGCGCAGCGAGCCGGCCCGGAACCGCAAGCGAAGGCCCCCGATGTCCTCCCTGACCCCATTGCTGCACAGCGCCGAAGCGGCGCGCGCAGAACTGATCGCCCGGCTGCAAGCCGAAGACACCAATTGTTACCGCCTGTTTCACGGCAGCGTGGAAGGCATGCCCGGCCTGACCGTGGACCGCTACGGCGAGCAGCTGCTGGCGCAAAGCTTTCACCAACCGCTGAGCGACGACGAGCTGGCGGAAATCCGCGCCCATTACCAGGCCAGCCACCCCGGCCTGCCGCTGATGTACAACGACCGCAGCGCCGGCAATTCGCGCATCGGCAACGCGCTGAGCCTGGAACAGCAGGCCGAGGCCGAAGCCGACCACACCATTCGCGAGCTGGGCGTCAACTACCACTACCGCGCGCGCCACAAGGGCCAGGACCCGTGGCTGTTTCTGGACCTGCGCGCCGCGCGCCGCCATGTGATGCAGCTGGCGGCCGGCAAGAGCGTGCTCAATCTGTTCGCCTACACTTGCGGCGTCGGCGTGGCCGCGGCCAAGGCCGGCGCCAGCTTCGTGATGAACGTCGACTTCGCCGAATCCAGCCTCAGCATCGGCCGCGCCAACGCCAAGCTCAATCTGCTGGCCACCCGCCCGCGCTGCGTGCAGAGCGATGTGTTCGCCGCCATCCGCCAGCTGTCCGGCATCGGCCAGCCGGAACGCGTGCGCGGCAAGAAAATGCCGCCCTTCCCCAAACTGGAAGCGCGCCAGTTCGACCTGGTGTTCCTGGACCCGCCGCGCTACTCCAAGAGCCCCTTCGGCGTGGTGGACCTGATCAACGACTACCAGGCGCTGTTCAAGCCGGCGCTGCTGGCCACCGCGCCCGGCGGCACGCTGATCTGCTGCAACAACGTCGCGCAAGTGGACGGCGACGCCTGGCTGGAAGCGCTCCAGCGCAGCGCGGCCAAGGCCGGCCGCGAAGTGCGTGCGGCGGAATGGATAAGCCCGGACGCGGACTTCCCCAGCCCGGACGGCAAACATCCCTTGAAGATTGTCGCGCTCAGCGTCTGATCTGTGCTCTTGACGGCTTGAGGCTACGCCCCAGTTGCCGCGACCAGATCCAATCTGGCTAAACGCCCGCCTTGCGCGGGCGTTTTTGCATGAAAAACCACACCGTTTGAACCATATGGCATTTTTACTGATGATTTAAAATTACCGTTTATTTTCACCTGTAAATACTTAAAGATCCCGGTACGGCATCACGCCGCTACAGCCGCGCTAGACGGCATACAACAGACAGCTTGACTCAAATCACGTATCGGGAAAGTCTCTATGAAACCTCAACTGCTACGCGGCCTGCTGGCCGCGGCCGGCCTGTTCGCCGCCAGCCAGGTTCACGCCCAGCTGGACCCGCAACTGGACTATCTGTCCCCGGGCGGCCCGCTCAGCGAAGCCCAGGTCAAGGCCGCGGCGGCCAAACCGGCCGTGGCGATGGGAGCCGCCACCTACACCTATCTGCGCTGCTATTACCGGCTGGACATGAGCCCCGGCAAGCCGCAAACCAATTACCACTGGGCGCTGGACCCCAGCAGCGGCGATTACTACCGCGTCAACGGCTACTGGTGGTCCGGCAGCATCGTCGCGCTGAAGAATATGTTCTACAGCGACGTGGCCCAGGACACCCTGGCCGCCGTCTGCCAGAAGACGCTGGCGGCCAAGGGCCTCAGCCGTCCCGTGGCGCTGTACGCCGCCGCCAACAACCAGATGTCCTACAACCACACCATCTGGAGCCAGGACAGCGCCAGCCAGCCGGCCGGCGTCAACAAGCTGATCGTGTTCGGCGACAGCCTGTCCGACACTCAGAACATGTACGGCGCCTCGCAATGGCGGCTGCCCAACGCCAAGAGCTGGTTCATCGGCCGCTTCAGCAACGACCGGGTCTGGGTGGAATATCTGGCCGAGCAGCTGAAGCTGCCGATCTACAACTGGGCGATAGGCGGCTCCGCCGGCGATCAGCACCTGGTGGTGCCGGGCTTGCTGCAGCAGGTGGAATCATGGTCGCAATACATGCAGAAAGCCGCCAATTACCGGCCGGAAAACACCCTGTTCACCATGCTGATAGGCGGCAACGACTTGCTCAACTACGGTCGCACCGTGGACCAGGTGATAAGCGATCAGGGCAAGGCGCTGGAACGCATCATCGCCGCCGGCGCGCGTCACATCGTGGTGCTTAACCTGCCCAATCTGGCCCGCACCCCGGCGGCCCAGGCCAGCGGCAAGGCCGCCGCGCTGGCGCCGCAAGTGCGCGACTACAACGCCAAGCTGGCGCTGCTGATCACGCAATTGCAGCAGAAGTACGGCAGCACGCTGAAGCTGAATCTGTTCGACAGCAACACCTTGTTCGACGACCTGCTCGACCATCCGGCCAAGTACCAGGTCAGCAACGCCACCCAGTCCTGCCTGGACATCGCCGGCAACGCCAGCCTGCCCTATATCTGGGAGCAGAAGCCGCGCGCGGAATGCGGCAATCCGGACGCCTTCGTGTTCTGGGACGTGCTGCACCCCACCACCCACACGCATAAGCTGTTGGGCGGCTATGTCGCCAACTTCGTCAAGGCCGCGGATCCGGCGGTCTCCTCCGCGGCGGCGCTGAAGGCGCGCCGCTAAGCGCTGACCCCATGCCGCCGCCATGGCGCGGCGGCTTGGGGTAAGATGCCGGTTTCAGCCGGACTTTCCGCCATGAGCCAGACACCGCAAACCGTCCTCAGACCCTGCCCCAAATGCGGCGCGCCCGCCTTGCTGGTCAAGGCCGGCTCCCGCCGCTTCTGGGTGCAATGCAGCCGCTATCCGGACAACGGCAATTGCAGCGCCATCGGCGCCCAGGCCGACAACAAGAAAGAAGCCGTCGCCAACTGGAACACCGGCCGCTGAGCGCGCACCATGAATCTCTCGCCCTATCTGCTGACGCCGCTGCTGCTGGTGTTGTCCAATGTGTTCATGACCTTCGCCTGGTACGCCCACCTGAAGGACATGTCGTCCAAACCCTGGTGGCTGGCCGCGCTGGCCAGCTGGGGCATCGCCTTGTTCGAGTATTTGCTGCAGGTGCCGGCCAACCGCGTCGGCTACGGCGCAATGACGCTGTCGCAGCTGAAGATCATTCAGGAAGTGATATCGCTGTCGGTATTCATACCGTTCGCGGTGTTCTACATGAACCAGCCCTTCCGCTGGGACTATGTCTGGGCCGGGCTGTGTCTGGTGGGCGCGGTCTACTTCATGTTCCGCGGCTGAAGCCGGCTACTGGTTGGCGCGCACCCAGCGATGCCATTGGGAGAACAACTCCGGATTGAGCGCGGCGATGGCGGAACGCTTCCAGATCACATCGCTCCAGTAATCGTCGCTGTTGAGGCTGGCGATCTGGCCGCCGGCTTCTTCCAGGATCACCGCGCCGGCGGCGTAATCCCACAGCCGCTGGCCGCCATGAAGATAAAGATCGTAGCGGCCGGCCGCCAGATAACACCAATCCAGCGTGCTGGAACCCAGATTGCGCAGGCTGCCGCAGGGGCAGGTGCTGCCGATGCGCGCGGCCAGCTTGCCGGAGCGCAGGTATTTGACCTCCACGCTGGCGATGGCGTCGCACATGGTGTTGACCACGGTTTTCAGGGGCAGGCGCTGACCGTTCAGATAAGCGCCCTCGCCGCGGCTGGCGTAGAACATTTCCTGGGACACGGGGTTGTAGATCACGCCCAGCCGGCTCTTGCCGCCCACCATCAGGCCGACTGAGATGGCGAAATACGGCAGGCCGTTGACGAAGTTGGTGGTGCCGTCTATCGGGTCCACCACCCACAAACCGTCCTGATTTTCCGCCCACAGCCGGTCCTGCTCGGCCAATTCCATCTCCTCGCCCAGCACCGGATGCGGCAGGATGCGGGGCAAGGCGGCCTGCAAAGCCTGCTGGCAAGCCATATCGGCCTCGGTGAACAGCGTGCCGTCGTCCTTGCGGCTTTTGCCCACTCGCAAAAAGCGCGGCATCACCTCGTCGCGCGCCACTTCCCTGAGCACCTGCATCACCTGTTCCAGCACCTGCATTCGTTTTCCCCCAAGGCCGCTGCAATCTATTTGCTGCAATCGCAGCAAACAAAGCAAAATACCGGTATCAACAGCGACTTTCAATACGTCATGCCCAGGTTTTACATTGACGCCGACCTCAGCGTCGGCCAAACGCTGGCCCTGCCGGACACCGTGGTGCGCCATGTCCAGGTGTTGCGGCTAGGCGCCGGCGACGCCGTCACCTTGTTCAACGGCCGCGGCGGCGAGTACGCCGCCACGCTGGACGCGGTGATGAAGCGCGACGCGCATTGCCTCATCGAAGGCTTCGACGACGTTTCACGTGAAACGCCGATCTGGCTGGGCCTGGCCCAAGCCATTTCCGGCGGCGACAAAATGGAATTCACCCTGCAAAAAGGCGTGGAAATGGGCATATCCGCGTTCCAGCCCATCGCCGCGGAGCGCTCCATCGTCAAGTTGTCCGGCGAGCGCGCCGACAAGCGCGTGGCCCGCTGGCAGGAGATCGTGATTTCCGCCTGCGAACAAAGCGGCCGCAACGCCATTCCTCAAGTATTGCCCATCCTGTCGCTGGAGCAATGGCTGAAACAGGCTCCGGACGCCGACGCGCGGCTGATTCTGTCTCCGGCCGGCACCCGGCGCCTGGCCGACATCGCCGCCGCGCCGGCGCGCGCCTGGCTGATGGCCGGCCCGGAAGGCGGTTACTCCGCGCGCGAAGAAGCCGCGGCGCTAAGCGCCGGCTGGACGCCGCTGAAACTGGGTCCGCGCATCCTGCGCACCGAAACCGCGGCGCTGGCCGCGGTGGCGGCGATACAGACCGTGTGGGGGGATTACCGCTAGCCCGAGCGGCGCGGGGCGCTCTGCCCCGCTATAGGAAACGCAGCGGATCTATCTTCCACTTGTCCGGCGACTCATGTTTGACGATGCGGTCGCCGCCGCCGAAACCCATGCCGCGCGACAGGTCCACCAGCTCCGGGGGGATGTAGACATTGCTCTTGGTGCTGAAAAACACCTTCACCTTGGGCGAGATCAGATTGCTCTCGTTCTGCTCCACCACCACGCCCAGCCGGCCGCTCTCCAGCCGCACCAGGGTGCCGATAGGATAAATGCCAATGCTGCGCATAAAGGCCTGCACCAGCTGCGGATTGAAGTGGAACTTCGACCACTCGTAGATCTTGCGCAAGGCGTCGGTGGGCGCCATGCCCTTGTGATAGCAGCGGTCCGAGGTCAGCGCGTCGTAGACGTCGACGATGGCCGCCATCTGCCCCAGTTGTGAAATCTCCTCGCCCTTGAGCCCGGCCGGATAGCCGCTGCCGTCGTGGCGCTCATGGTGCTGGGCCGCCACCAGCACCGCGGTTTCGGAAATGCCGGTGGTTTGCAGCAGGATCTGCTTGCTCTCCACCACATGGCACTTCATCACCGAGAACTCCTGCTCGGTCAATTTGCCCGGCTTGTTGAGGATGCGGTCCGGAATCTTCATCTTGCCGATATCGTGCAGCATGCCGCCGATGCCGGCGTGATGAATCACCTCCTTGCTCATCCCCATCGCGTTGCAGAAGCTGACCATCAAGGCGCCGACGCTGACCGAATGCTGGAAGGTGTAATTGTCCTTGTCCTTGATCCGGCACAGCGACAGCAGCGCGCCGCCGTTGCGCAGGATGGACGAGGTCATCTTGCTCACCGAGGGCTCCACCATCTCCAGCTCCACCTGCTTGCCCAGACGCACGTCCTTGAGAATGCCCTGGATGATCTGGTTGGCTTCGCTGTGGATCAGCTGGGCGCGGCCGAACTCGGCGCCGGCCTCCACCTGCCGCTCCAAAATGGTTTCGCTGCTGCCGAACTCGCGGATCTGCTCCTCCAGCAGCTTCTTCACCTCGGTGGCGGTCGGCGCGGAAGGCAGATCCAAGCCCTTGCGCGTATCGATGTACACCTCGTGAATGCCGGAGTCGGCGATCTTGTGGATCTCTTCCTCGTGCTTGATCAAAAAACGCTTAAGCAAAAAGGGGTGCGACATCCAATCGCAGTTCAGATCGTGGATGTACATGCCCACCTTGAGATCGGCCACTTCTATGCACTTGATCATTCTGTGCTCTTTATCCCGCCGCGCGCCTGTGCCGCCGGCCGCGCGCATGCGTCTCCGCCATCCTGTCACCCAGACCCCGCCGGCCGATGTCGCCGGCGAAAATGGACCGGCCCGCCCCTTGCCGCCCGGGCGCGCCTTCTTTCAGCATCAACTCCACTATCGGCATTTGCAAGGTATTCCATTAGCCCGTCGGTCAGGCAAGCGGCTTCGCATGACGTGCGAATTCACCGTCAAACTCGCGCAAAGCCTGCTAGATAACGCAGCGCGCCGCCGCTTGTCACGCGGCTGTAAATATTGCCGCCGCGTCCGCTGTGGCGCGCTCCCCACGTTCGGCCGCTCCGCGGCCCGCTTTTAGCGCGTCGGCATGGACCGGTGCGTGGCTCTGGCTTTAATGTCTATAAATAAGGGCAAGACGCCGGGCTTCGCCTCCGCTCGCGCGCGGCCGCGGCAGACCGCCATAGAACAAGCTTCGCAAGGTATTGGGGAAAGAAGAATGGAACAGCAGAAATGGGGCCGCCTGAGCACCCGCATCATTCTGGTGGCCGCGGCCGCCATCGCCGTCGGCTTCGCCGTCATGATCGGCCTGATCGCCTGGCAGAGCTATAGCTCGGCGGTGGACCAGGGCTACAAGCTGGCCTCGGAACAGGCCAGCAGCTACGCCAAGGACGCGGAAAGCGACTTCGCCCGCAACTTCACCCTGCCGCGCCATCTGGCCGACGCGGTGCAGGGCATACAGCGCGTCGCGCACCCGGACCGCAAGCACACCGACAACACCATCCAGCAGATGCTGGACAACGCGCCGCAATCCGTGGGCCTGTGGATGTTGTGGGAGCCCAACGCCTTCGACGGCAACGACAACGGCTTCCGCATGGACTGGCCGCGCCACGACCCCACCGGCCGCTACCAGCCCTATGTCACCAAGAACGACAAGGGCAAGGCGCAGATGGACGTGATGATGTCGGCGGACCGGGTCAAGGAATTCCCCAAGTTCAAGGAGCATCCGGACAGCTATCAGCCGGACTACGAAAAACCGGGCTGGGGCGATTTCTACTACGTGCCCAAGCAACGCGGCCGCGACACCATCACCGAGCCCTACCCTTACGAGGTGCAGAACCGCAAGATCCTGGAAAGCTCGCTGGCCGTGGTGATCAAGGACGCCGCCGGCAAGATGCTGGGCGTGTCCGCCACCGACATCGCGCTGGACGATCTGCAAAAAAAATTCGGCCAGATCCGGCTGTATGAAACCGGCTACGTCAGCATGCTGTCCGAAGGCGGCCTCTACGTGGTGAACCCGGAAGCCGGCCTGCTGGGCAAACCCGCGCCCAAGGACAGCCCGCTGACGCCCTATCTGGCCAAGATCAAGCAAGGCGAGGACTTCGTCTACGAGGCCGGCGGCTTCACCCACTTCTTCCACCCGGTCAAAGTGGCCAATACCGGCCAGTTCTGGACGCTGGGCGTCAGCATTCCCACCGCCGCCATCACCGCCGACGCGCGCAGGCAAAGCCTGACCGCGGTGCTGATCGGCGCGGTGGCGCTGGCGCTGATCCTGCTGGTGCTGGCCGGCGTGGTGCGCGCGCTGACCCGGCCGCTGAATCATCTGGCCGCCACCATGGAACAGCTGGCGTCCGGCAAGGGCGATCTGACCATACGCATCCCGATCCGCAACCGCGACGAAATCGGCCGCACCGCCGACGCCTTCAACCGCTTCATCGCCAGCCTGCGCGACATGTTCGTGGAAGTGCGCGAGCAAAGCCTGGCGGTCACCGCGGCGGCGGTGTCCCTGCAGGAGTCCGCGCGCCAAGTGGAAAGCGCCTCCGCCTCGCAATCGGACGCCGCCAGCGCCACCGCCGCCGGCGTGGAGGAAGTTACCGTCAGCGTGCAGCACATCGCCAACACCGCCCAACTGGCGGAGAGCACCGCACGGGAAACCGGCAGCCTGACCGAGCAGAGCGTCGCCACCGTCAACCAGGTCACCGCCGAAATCCGCCGCATGACCGACAATATGCACGCGCTGGCGGAGCGGGTGAACGGCCTGGGCGCGCGTTCGGCCGAGGTCAGCACCATCGTCAACGTGATCAAGGACATCGCGGACCAGACCAATCTCTTGGCGCTGAACGCGGCGATCGAAGCGGCGCGCGCCGGGGAAATGGGCCGCGGCTTCGCCGTGGTGGCGGACGAGGTGCGCAATCTGGCCGGCCGCACCGCCGAGGCCACGGTGGAGATCAGCCGCATCGTCAACGCTATCGGCCAGGAAACCCGCGACGCGGTCAGCGATGTGCAAAAGAGCAGCCAGCTGGTGGGCAATAGCGTGGCCATCGCCGAAGACGCCAATCAGGCGATGCAGACCGTGCTGGACCGCAGCCACGGCCTGGTGGGCAGCATCGTCGACATCGCCTCCTCCACCCGCGAGCAATCCGCCGCCAGCCTGGAGATCGCCCAGAACGTGGAGCGCATCAGCAGCATGGCGCAGAGCAATAGCGACGTGGTGCGCCAGGTGGCCGCCTCGGTCGGCCATCTGCGCGAATTGTCGGCGCGGCTGGAGGCGCTGGTGGGCGATTTCCGCACTTGAACCGCCGGACCACGAAAGGGAAATCCTGATGACGGCAATCGACTGGTGGCCGTTTGTCGCCGCCTCGCTGCTGCTGGTGGTGACGCCGGGCGCCGGCACCCTGTCCATCCTCGGCGCGCTGAGCGGCGGCGGGCTGCGCGCCGGCTACGCGGCCCAGGCCGGCCTGCTGGCCGGCGACCTGATCCTGATCGCGCTGGCCGGCGGCGGCGTGGCGGCGCTGCTGGCCGCCCACCCCGGCTGGTTCGAACTGCTGCGCTACGCCGGCGCGCTTTATCTGGCCTGGCTGGGCGCCAAGCTGCTGTTCCGCCGCAACGGCGGAGCCGCGGCCGTGACCGCGACGGATCAACGCAGCCCCGGCGCCTGCTTCCGCCGCTCGCTATTGATCACCCTGGCCAACCCCAAGGCCATCCTGTTCTTCATGGCCTTCTTCCCGCAATTCCTGGACGCCGGCCGCGCCGGCCCGGCCGGCTTCGCACAGCTGGCCGCGGTGTTCTGCCTGATCAATATGCTCTACCTGGCGCTGCTGGTGTGGCTGGCCGGCCATCTGCGCCGCCGCGCGTTCGCCCCCGGCGGCCGCCTGCTGCTCAACCGCCTGCTAGGCGTCTGCTTTCTGGGCCTGGGGATCAAATACGCGCTGCGCTGAGGATCTGTTCATAGTCTGCTGCGCGCGCGGAAGTGTCCCTTTTCTGCCATCAATTTCGATAAATGCGACACGGGTCTTACCGCCGATCCAGAATTGGGATTACAATCCCGCAATTTTGTTCGGACCACAGGCAATGAACCACGCAACGACGCTTCCCGCACGACGCACCGCCCGCCACGGCGGCGATCTGGCGTTGGCGCGAGGCCTTGCCGTTCCCGGACCCCGACGCAGTAATAAAACAAGCTCCTGATGCCAGGGGCTTTTTTTTTACCCGCGACTCATAAAGCCAATATTGAAAGGACGCGACCATGGCCAACCCCCTCTACCGCAAACACATCATTTCCATACCGGACTTCAGCCGCGAGGAACTGGAGCTGGTGGTGGCCACGGCAGCCCGCCTGAAACAACAGCCGCGCAACGACCTGCTGAAGGACAAGCTGGTGGGCAGCTGTTTCTTCGAACCGTCCACCCGCACCCGGCTGTCCTTCGAGACCGCGGTGCAACGGCTGGGCGGCAGCGTCATCGGCTTCGCCGACGGCGGCAACACCAGCGCCAAAAAGGGCGAAACCCTGGCGGATTCGATCAAGATCATCGCGTCCTACACCGACGCGGTGGTGATGCGCCATCCCAAGGAAGGCGCGGCGCGGCTGGCCAGCGAATTCTCCGCCGTGCCCATCATCAACGGCGGCGACGGCTCCAACCAGCACCCGACCCAAACCCTGCTGGACCTGTTCACCATCCGCGAAACCCAGGGCACGCTGGAAAACCTCACCGTCGCCTTCGTCGGCGACCTCAAATACGGCCGCACCGTGCATTCGTTGACCCAGGCGCTGTCGCTGTTCGGCGCGCGCTTCTACTTCGTGTCGCCGGAGCAGTTGGCGATGCCGGACTACATCTGCGAAGAGCTGGACGAAAAAGGCATTCAGTACACCGTGGTCGGCAGCCTAGACGACGTGATCCCGCAAGTGGACGTGCTGTACATGACCCGGGTGCAGCGCGAGCGCTTCGACGAGGCCGAGTTCAAGAAAATCCAGGGCAAGTTCGTGCTGCGCGCCGACATGCTGCACAGCGCCCGCACCAATATGAAGATTCTGCACCCGCTGCCGCGCGTCGACGAGATCGAAACCAGCGTGGACGCCACGCCGCACGCTTATTACTTCGAACAGGCCAAGAACGGGGTCTACGCGCGCCAGGCGCTGCTGTCGCTGGTGTTGAACGAGACCGTCTGATTCAGGAAAAGGAAACCATCATGCAATACACCCGCACCGTAGAAGCGCTGAAACAAGGCACCGTCATCGACCACATCCCGGCCGGCCAGGGCCTGATCATCCTGCGCCTGTTCAAGCTCAGCGAAACCGGCGAGCGCGTCACCGTGGGCCTGAACCTGTCCAGCCGCCACATGGGCGCCAAGGACATCATCAAGGTGGAGAACATCGCGCTGTCGGAAGAGCAGGCCAACGAGCTGGCGCTGTTCGCGCCGCAGGCCACCGTCAACGTGATCGACAATTTCGAAGTGGTGAAGAAACACAAGCTGGCGCTGCCGGACACCATCGAAGGCATCTTCTCCTGCCCCAACTCCAATTGCGTCTCGCACAATGAGCCGGTAACCAGCTTTTTCTACGTCAAACCCCAGGCGCGCGACACAAAAATGAAATGCAAGTATTGCGAAAAGGTGTTCAGTAGGGATATCGTTGCAGAGGTGCGCTAAGTCGTACAAGGGTGAATAGAGAAATATCAAGAAAACACTGCGTTCGACAGTGGTAAAAAGCACGAGCAAGCGCCGCAGTCATCTGCGGCGCTTCTCATTTCAGGCTCAGGACGCCGCCGGACCCTCGCTGGCGCCGTCGATGAAGCGCTGCAAGAACACCAGGTCCAGCCAGCGGCCGAACTTGAATCCCACCTGCGGCAGCATGCCCACCTGCTGGAAACCCAATTTTTCATGGAAGCGGATAGAACCCGCGTTGGCGGCGTCCACCGCGCCCACCATGGTGTGTTTGCCCAGCGCCTTGGCGCGCGGGAACAGCGCTTGCACCAAGGCGGTGCCTATGCCCTTGCCGCGCGCGTCGGCGGACAGATGCACGCTGTGTTCCACGGTGAAGCGGTAGCCCGGCTTGACGCGGAAATCGCCAAAGCTGGAAAAGCCCAGGATCTTGCCGTTTTCCTCGGCCAACAGCACCGGATAACCGGCGGCGGTGCGGTCCTGGAACCAGACGGCGAACTCGCCAGCGGACAGCGGATCGTCGTTGTAGATGGCGGTGGTGGTGGCGATGACCTCGTTGTAGATATCGAGTATCGCCGCCAGGTCTTCCAGCGTGGCGTCGCGAATAATCATGTTCTGTCCCTTGCTGATGTGGCTTGTTGTTTGGATCGCGGGCACGGACGCCGACGCGGATCCTTAGAACCTATTTACGATCTGCTACGCGTCGGCGATACCGCGTTGAAACCAACTTCAAAATGCTCATGTACCACCTGTACATTCCGCTTTCTCAGCTGTTTTCGCCTTGTCTCGCCTTAGCTCGCGAGATCGTAAACACGTTCTTTAGGAATGCAAACAGTGTACCAGCAGCCGGTTCAGCCGGCAGCAGCCGGCTTTTTGCGCGGGCTGCGCTTCTTGCGCACCGGCGTCTCCGGCGTCGGCTCCGCCGCGGGCGGCGTTATCACGGGCGCCGCGAGTACGGATTCCCCGTCCTGTTTGAGCCGGATCTCGCAATGCAGTTTGGAGCCGTTGCGACTTTCCTGCACCGTCAGGAAGTCCAGCTTTTTCACCATCTGCGACAGCCGGGAATGACCGTAAACCCGCGGGTCGAACGAGGGGTCGTTCTTGGCCAGATAAGTGCCCACCACCGACAGCTCGGCCCAGCCGCTGTCGCGCGACACCGCCTCGATCGCATTGGTGAACATGTCCTGCAGCGGATGGCGCTCCTTCTCCGGCTGCGGTTTGGCGCGGCTGCGCGCGCTGCGCGTCTTGGGCTTGTCGGCCGCGCTCTTGGCCGCCGCCGGCTCCGGCCGCAGAATCTCGGTGAACACGAATTTGTCGCAGGCGGCGATGAAGGGCCGCGGCGTCTTGGACTGTTCGCCCAGGCCGATCACCATCAGCCCGGATTCGCGCAGCCGGGTGGCCAGCCGAGTGAAATCGCTGTCGGAGGACACCAGGCAGAAGCCGTCGAAATTGCCGGTGTAGAGCAGGTCCATCGCGTCTATGATCAGCGCGGAGTCGGTGGAATTCTTGCCCTTGGTGTAGGCGAACTGCTGGATCGGCGAAATCGCGTACTGGTGCAGCACTTCCTTCCAGCCCTTCAGCTGGCTGGTGGTCCAGTCGCCGTAGGCGCGCTTGACCACGGCGGTGCCGTATTTGGCCACCTCGGCCAGCAACTCGGCGATCAGCGCCGACTGCGCGTTGTCCGCGTCGATCAATACCGCCAGTTTGCGGTTTTCCATGCTTGCTTTCCCTTAGGCAACCGAGCCATGCTAAAACCGGCCGTCGCGGCTGTCAAAACCGGCGGCCGGACGCGGCGATGAACCGCGGCTACGGCGGCGCGGCGCGCAGCGTCTGCTCCACAATGGCGGCAATCCGCCCCTCGCGCTTCATCTGCTCCAAGACGGCGTTCAACTGCCGGATGAAATCGTCCAGATAGGGAAAACGCTGCTGGCCGTGCTTGGTGAAACCGACATAGGCCTGCTCGCCGTTCAGGCTGGCCGCCGCCACCAGTTCGCCGCGCTGCTCCGGGCTGATCGCGCCGCGCCGCTGCAAGCGCTCCAGCACGTAGAGAATGGACAGTTTGTCGTTCAAATAACAGTCGGTGCGGCCATTGATCAGCTTCAGCAGATTGCCCTGGGTGTCCGGCGCCTCGTCCAGCTGGATGTCTCCGCGCTGCACCGCCAGCCAGAACGCCTTGCCGCCGGGACGGAAACCGGCGTTGTTGCCGAAGCGCAGGCCCACAAAGTCCGCCGGCCAGTGCGGACGCGGCGCGCGCATGATCTCCGCCCGGCAATACACCGCCAGCTGCTCCTGCCAGAACGGCGCCGAATATCCCATGTAGTCGCGCTCCGGCCGGTAATACGGCGGCGACAGCGCCGGCGCGCGGCCGGCTTCCAGCTCGGACAGGCCGCGCTTCCACGGCACCGGCCGCAGATCGATGCGATAGTCGCTCAAACGCTGCGAGGCCGCGCGCAGCACCTCGTTGTAAACGCCCTCCGCCCGGCCGTCCTTCTCGTAGGAATACGGCGGATAGCCGTTGTCGACCAAGACCACCACCTGGCGCGGCGGCGCGGCGGCGGCGCCCGCCGCCAGTCCGGCCAGCAACCATAACAACAAGCCCGATCTGATCATTTGAATGACATAATCCGTGTCGATAAACACGTTATAGCCGCTGCGCCGTCCAGGCGTTGGCACGAGTCTTGCAGCGTCGCAGGCATCGTCCACTCCTGCCGCGAGGCCCGCCATGAAACTGTTTTCGCGCCAAACGCCCGCCGCCGCCAGCGAGGTGGTGATGTTCAATTATCGCCGGCCGGTGCGCGCGCGCCAGGTGGCGCTGGGCGGCGGCGGCCGCCTGTGGCTGGTCGAGGCGCTGGACCCGACCCACAATGTCTGGGTATGGCAGGAAGAATCCAGCCAAGCGGAGGCCGCGGTGGACACCGCGCGCCGGCTCAGCCTGATGCTGAACTGAACCGGAATGGTGCGCCGCGGCACCAAGCTGGCGCGCGGACAAGCAAAAAGCCGCCCTTGGGCGGCTTGGATCGCGCTACGCGTCTTCGCTTATTTCTTGGCGACGCTCTTGCCGAAGCTTTCCGCGGCGGCGCGCATCTTGGGCAGCAGCACCGGCTCGGCGGCCTTCAGCGTATCGCCGGCGATGGTGTTGATGATCTGCGGCTGCTGCTTCAGCAGTTTCTGACCGGCGGCGGTCTTGTAGAACACGTTGATCTGCTTGAGTTCGTCGGCGCTGAACTGAGCGCTGTAGGCCTTGGCCACGGTCTGTTCGAACTGCTGCTTGGCCGCGCTGGAACCGAAGTAATCGCTGGCCAGCTTGTGCACGTTCTCGCCGTAGGTCTTGAAGCCTTCCTGCGCTTTTTTCTGCTGGGCTTCGCTCAGCTTGATCTTGTTCTTGACGAAGTATTCCTGCAGCAGCGGCATGGCGCTGGCGGTGGTGCGCTGCGCCAGCTCCGGCAGCATATTGTTCAGGTTCAGCGTGGCGGACAACTCTTTGACGGCGGCGTCCTGGGCGGCGTCGGCGTGCGCCAGCAGCGGCAAAGTCAGCGCCAGGGCGGCCAGGCCGGCTTTGAGCGGGCGTGATGCGAACATGTGGAATCCTTTGGCTTGAGTTGGAAACAGCTGGCGTCGGCCAGGCCGACGCGGAAACACCGGCAGTGTGACACCGCCGCCGCCGCAGGTCAAAAAAGACCGGGAACCGTCTCCTAGCGCGCCGCCGCGGGCGCCGGCGGCAGCTGACTCTGCCAACCCTGATAGGCGCCGATATTGGCGCGGGTGATCAGCTGCACCGGCACCGTCACCGTGCGCGGCTTGGCTTTGGGATTGTCCAGCAATTGACGGCCCAGCTTCACCGCCTCCACGCCGATGGCGTACGGGGCCTGGCTGGAGGACGCCACGATCTGGCTATCGCCGCGCAGCGCCTTCTCGATGTCCGGCGAACCGTCCACGCCGGCTATCATCACCTCCTTGCGCCCCGCCTCTCTCACCGCCTGCTCCGCCCCCAGCGCCTGGCGGTCGTTGCTGGCGAACACGCCGTTGATCTCCGGGTAGCGCCGCAGATGCCGCTCCATCAGCCGCTTGCCGCCCCAGCTGGACGCCAAGCCGCTCTCCTGATGGCTGAGCAGCCGGATCTTGGGGAAAGCGGCCAGACTGCGGCGACAGCCGGCCACCCGGTCCCAGACCGAAGACACCGGCGGACCGCTCTGAATCACCAGCGCGCCGCGGCCGCGCATCCGCTCCGCCAGATAACGGCAAGCCAGCGCGCCGGCCTGGACATTGTCCGATTTGACCGTGCCGTCGGCGCCGGGCGCGTCCACGTCCACCGCCACCACCCGCACCCCGGCCTGATGCGCCAGCCGCACCAGCGGCGCCACCGCCTTGCTGTCCGCGGCCACCAGCAGGATCAGCTCCACCTGCTGGCGCAGCAGCTGCCGCACTTGTTCCTCCTGCCGCTCCAGGCTGAAATTGGCGGACAGGGTGGTGACTTGCGCATTGGGATTGACCGCGCGCGCCTCGTTCAGCGCGCCGCGCGCGACGATCTGGTAGAAAGGGTTGTCCAGCGCTCCCACGGAGATACCGATGCGGCTCAAGGGCGCGGCGTAAACGGCTCCGGCCAGGGACAGCCAGCAACAGGCAAGGAATCGGCTCGATCTCATGGCCACCCAGGATGGTTAGATGCGTGTCACCCCAGTTTAGATCACGCCGACCCCGCTACGAAACCGGACTCGGCGCCGCCGAGCCAGGGCGAGGCAAGGCCTTGCGGCCGAAGCCGCGGATAGGCGAGCCCGCTATCGCCCGCCGCAAGGCGGCAGACAGTCAACCGCTTCTCAAGCCGCCTGGTTCAAGCTGGCCCTCACCCTTTGCGCCAGCAAATCCAGCTGCAGCCAGCCCTCCTCCCACTGCCCGTGGCCGGACTCCACATTGATGTGGCCGGCCTGGCGCAGCCAGGCGATGGGCGCGCGCCAGTAACCGGCCAGCCGCGCCGCGCGCGGGGTCTTGCAGAAGGGATCGTTGCTGCTCGCCACCATTCTGGCGGGAAACGGCAGGGCTTGGCGCGGCGTCGGCGCAAAGCCCATCAGCTCGCGCGGCACGAAGGGCCGCTCCACGTCCGCCGGCGCCACCAGCAAGGCGCCGGCGATCCGCCGCGGATGGCGCTGGGCGTAATGCGCCACCGCCACGCAACCCAGGCTGTGGGCGATGACGATGACCGGCTTGCGCGTCCGATCCAGCGCCTGATCCAAACCCCGCAGCCAGTCATCCAGCTGCGGCGCGTCCCAATCGCCCACCTCCACCCGCGCGGCGTTCAAGCGGCGTTGCCAATGGCTTTGCCAGTGCCGCGGGCCGGAGTTGCGCCAGCCGGGCTGAATGATCAAGTCGAAATCCGCCAGCGAAGGTTCCATCGCTCAGCTCCTCAAAGGGGGAACTCGCACTGTAGAATGACTTTGATATTCTTGGAAATGATATTGAACGAGAAACTTATTCCCGATTCCTCTAAAAGATCGCGCCGTTACATAGATCTATTTGGAATTTAAAGATAAAAAACAATCACTTCTGGCGCTAAAACATTTCTGATTAGATGCATTCATCGCTTGCCTCCTCAGGACACCGCCATGCCACGTCATACCTTCCGCCACGCCCTGCTGTCTCTCGCCCTGTTCGGCGCCGCCGCGCCGCTGCTGGCCGCCGAGCTGCTCAACGTTTCTTACGACCCCACCCGCGAGCTGTATCAGGACGTCAACAAGGCTTTCGCCGAGCAATGGAAGAAACAGGGCGGCGACGTCGCCATCAAGCAATCGCACGGCGGCTCCGGCAAGCAATCGCTGGCCATCCAGCACGGCCTGGAAGCCGATGTGGCCACGCTGGCGCTGGCCTACGACATCGACGTGCTGGCGGACCAGGGCCTGCTGCCCAAGAACTGGCAAAGCCGGCTGCCGGACAATAGCTCGCCCTACACCTCCACCATCGTGTTTCTGGTGCGCAAGGGCAACCCCAAGGGCATCCGCGACTGGGGCGATCTGATCAAGCCCGGCATCCAGGTGATCACGCCCAATCCCAAAACCTCCGGCGGCGCGCGCTGGAATTATCTGGCGGCCTGGGGCTACGCGCTGAAGCAGCCCGGCGGCAACGAGGCCAAGGCCCGCGCCTATGTCGGCGAACTGTACAAGCATGTGCCGGTGCTGGACACCGGCGCGCGCGGCGCGACGCTGACCTTCGCCCAGCGCGGCTTGGGCGACGTGTTGCTGGCCTGGGAAAATGAGGCGGTGCTGGCGGTGAAGGAACTGGGTCCGGACAAATTCGACATCGTCACCCCTTCGCTGTCCATCCTGGCCGAACCGCCGGTGGCGGTGGTGGACAAGGTGGCCGACAAGAAAGGCAATCGCAAGCTGGCCGAAGCCTATCTGAAGTTCCTGTACACCCCGCAGGGACAGACCATCGCCGCGCAGAACTACTACCGGCCGCGCGACGCCAAGATCGCCGCGCAATACGCGGGCCAGTTCCCCAAGGTCAAGCTGTTCACGCTGAAAGACACTTTCGGCGATTGGCGCGGCGCCCAGCACAAACACTTCGCCGACGGCGGCGTGTTTGATCAGCTCATCACCAAGAAATAACCCGCCCCTCAACGCGAACAGCCCGGCAAAGCCGGGCTGTTGTCAATGCGGGAAACGCGGATCAGGCCGTCTGGCTTTCTCTCCAGGTCAGCCACACCCGCATGTCGAACTCCAGCTGGTGGTAGTCCGGCTCCATGTGGCAGCACAGCTGGTAGAAGGCCTTGTTGTGGTCCTTCTCCTTCAGGTGGGCCAGCTCATGCACCACGATCATGCGCAGGAAGGGCAAGGGCGCGTCGCGAAACAGCGCGGCGACGCGGATTTCGTTCTTGGTCTTCAGCTTGCCGCCCTGCACCCGCGACACAAAGGTATTGGTGCCCAGCGTGCCCTTGACCGGGTGCTGCTGGCTGTCGTACCTCACCTTGGCCGGCAAGGCGGCGTTCTTCAGATAACGCAGCTTGATCTCGGACACGTACTGATACAGCGCCTTGTCCGTCTGCACATCGTGGCTTTCCGGATACTTGCGCGCCAGCCAGCCGCCCAGCTGGCCGGAATCCAGCAGCGCCTGCACCTGGCCGAGCAAGGCGGCGGGATAATGCTGCAAATAGTTGAGGGTAGACATCGCACCATTGTAAAACGACTGCGCGATCAGGTGTTGCCGCGGCGCAAACCGGCATTACAGCAAGCAGGACGGATCGTCCCACTGATAACTGAGCGCCAGCGCGCGCCGGCCGCCGACGGTGTCCACCTCGCAAGGCGCGGACGCCACGCCGCCCAGCGCCCGGTAAAAGGCGCAGCCGTCCCGGTTGGCCTGGTAGGCCCACAGAAACAAGGGCCGCCCCGGCGCGACGCGCAAGGCCTCCGCCGCCGCCGCCGCCATCAAGGCGCGGCCGATGCCGCGCCCCTGCTGCCCGGCCTTCACATGCAGATTATCCAGATACACGCCCCGCTCCGGCGCCTCGTCCGGCAATAGGCAAACAAAGCCCGCCGGCTCATCCTGCCACAGCGCCAGCCGCACCCACAGCGCGCCCGGCGCGGCGAAGCGCTCCCGCCACATGGCCAGGCGTTCGTCCGCGGCGCGCAAATCCAGGTATTCGTCCGGCAAGATGCCGCGATAATGCTCTTGCCAACTGGCGACATGCAGCGCCGCGATCCGCTCGGCGTCCCGAGCGTCGGCCGCTCGCAACAACAAACCCTGATTCATGTTCGCTCCCCTTGCCGCGGTGGTTCCACACCGGCGGTCCAACTGGCTCTGGCCAAGGCCGCCGGCAATCGAGACAATACCGATACCGCCTACCTTATGCGAGGAAGACTTTCCATGCATGTCGTGATTTTTCGCGCCGCCACGCGGCAACTGGATGCGGAATACTCCGCGGTCGCCCAGCAGATGCGCCGGCTGGCCATGGAGCACTTCGGCTGCCTCGCCTTTGTTTCCGCCTGTGAAGACGGCCAGGAAATCGCCTTGTCCTACTGGCCGGACGCCGACAGCATCCGCGCCTGGAAGGCGCATGCCGACCACGTGCTGGCGCAGCAACTGGGACGGGAGCGCTGGTATCGGCAATACCGGGTGGAGGTGGCCTGTATCGAACGCAGCTATGAATGGACCTTGGACGCGTCAGACTGAGGTCCGCGGCATGGCGCTGTTTCACGTGGAACCGGACCGCGGCGCGACTAGCCGCTTTTTATCCGCGCCCGCGCTTTCTTTAGCCGCTTTTTACGCGCCGGAGCCTAGCATGCAGCCAAGATCCCACTGCGAGGCCCTTGCCGATGAGCGCAAGCAAACCCGTCCGCCGCGCGCTGCCGACGCGCGGCATTCCCGACTATCTGCCGGACGATGACGCGGCGCCCTTGGCGCTGCGCCGTTATATTCTCAACGCCCGCTTTCCGGCCGCGCCCGCTCGGACCCCGCCCGATGGCGGCTGGCGAGCGTCCTTGCGCGCCTGGTGGCGCTTGGTGAGCGCGCGGCGATGAAGCGCGGCGATCTCGCCCTGCGCCACCGCCGGCTATTGCACGCCTACGCCCAGGCCCGCCATCAGGATAGGCCCTGGCTCAAACGCAAGACGCGGCTGCCGCGCGCGGCCCAAACGGGCTTGCTGCAGCGGCTGCGCGCCTGGCTACGTCTTATTTGAGCCGCAGCGGCTCCACCAGCACATTGTTGGACTCGTCGGCCAGCCACATCTGACCGTCCTGGATGGTGGCGCTCAACTGCATGCTGCGCTGGCAGATGGCGACCAGTTCCGCCAGCGTGGCCGTCTCGACGCGAAACACGCTGAGCTTGTCCAGCCGGGCCAGCTTGTTCTCCATCTGCGGCCACCACACTTCGCTGGCGCGGCCGCCGTAGCTGTACAACACCACGCGCTCGGCGCGGCTGCACGCTTTCTTCAGCCGTTTTTCGTCGGGCTCGCCCAGTTCCACCCACAACTCGATCTCGTCGGCATAGTTTTTCTGCCACAACTCGGGCTCGTCGTCGGCGCTCAGACCGCGGCTGAATTGCAGGGTTTCGCTGGCGTTGAGCGCAAAGGCGGCCAGACGCAGCATCATGCGTTCCATGGTTTCGGACGGATGCTGGGCCAGCGTCAGCTGATGACTGGCGTAATAGCCGCGATCCATGTCGGATACGGCGAGATTGGCTTTATAAATGGTGGCGGACAGGGCCATGCGGAAACCGGCTTTGCGAAAAAAGAAGCCATTGTACGGGGCCGCCGGCCATTGCGCCCGTTCAATCGCTAGACGGCGGGGCGCGCCGCCATGAACGGCCTCTTAAAACGCGTTTACGATCTCGCAAGCTAGAGCGAGACAAGGCGAAAACGGCTGAGAAAGCGGAGTGTACACACGGTACGAAGCGGTACTCACCGTGTGACGTCTGACGACGCGCAGCAGATCGTAAACAGGTTCTTAAGGCGAAGGCTGGCTGGAGCAGTCCAAAGGTTCGCCGCGCCAGGTGATGCTGGCCTCGCGGCCCTTGATCCACAGTTCCAGCCCCGGCGCCGCGTAACGCGCGCCGCTGCCGCTCAGGCCCTGATGCAGAATGGCAGTGGAGCCGTTGTACTCCAGCTTCACCGTGGGCGGGTGGGTGCGATAGAAGGTGGCCAGCACGGTGCGGGTGGCGTTGCCCTTGCAGACATAGCGCAAGGGCGTCAGCGACGGCGCCAGCCCCCAGGCCGCCTGCAATTGGGTGATGCGCATGATGTAGACGTCGCCCAGACACATATGCATGTCCTCGGTCTTGACGCAGTCCTTCAGACTTTTGACCCAGCGGCGCTGCTCGGCGATCAGCTTGGCCTCGGCCCCCGGCCGGCCTTGCTGGGCCTGTTCCAGCGCCAGGGCGTAGACCTTTTCCAGCCGATTGTCCTGGCGGGTCAGGCTGTCGTCCTGGCACACCATGGCCTCCACCGGATTGCCCGGCTTTTCGCAATTGAAATCGGTCGCCGCCGGCGGATTGGCCTCCGCCGTGTCCTCTGCGATCCTGCCGCTCTCCGCCGCGCGGCCGTGGCCGCCTTCCGACCCGCCCTTGCCGGCGGCCAGCGCCAAGGCCGGACACAATATGATCAAGCCGACCAGCCTATGGGCGGATCCAGGCATACCGATTTCCTCTGAACTGCGTTATTCGCCGCCCATGCCGGGCGGACACATCAAAACAGGGCATCTCTCCGCCGCGGGCCGATGCGCTCAACCCCAGGCGACGTGACAGCATGATACCAGTTCGCCCATTCGCATTTATTAATAATATCGGCCGTCAAAAAGGCTTTTCGCGGCTCAGGATTCCGTTGGAATGGATATGACAATGCCGCGACAAGTTCCCAAACCGACAATTTGAAGGTAAACTCCGGCCTCTCGCGCGCAATTCCAATCTTTGCGCGTCGCGCGCGCTTCATCCCGAAGCGCCCATCGCATCCCTAACTTTTTCCCGTCAGCCTGGATTGGTTCGCACATACTGCGATAGGCCGTCGCAGGAGCAAACATGTCCACACTCACCTTTGCCGACCTCGGTCTGGCCGAATCCCTGTTGCGCGCCGTCAGCGAAACCGGTTACACCACCCCCACCCCGATCCAGGCCCAAGCCATCCCGCAAGTGCTGCAAGGCGGCGATCTGCTGGCCGCGGCCCAGACCGGCACCGGCAAAACCGCCGGCTTCACCCTGCCCTTGCTGCAGCTGCTGATGGGCAAGCCGTCCACCCAGCCGGGCCGTCCGCGCGCGCTGGTGCTGACGCCCACCCGCGAGCTGGCCGCTCAGGTGGAGGAGTCGGTGCAAACCTACGGCAAATACCTGCCGCTCAAATCCATGGTGATGTTCGGCGGCGTCAACATCAACCCGCAAACCCGCGAGCTGCGCAAGCCGCTGGACATCCTGGTGGCCACCCCCGGCCGCCTGCTGGACCACGCCGGCCAGCGCAACATCGATTTGTCCGGCGTTGAGATCCTGGTACTGGACGAAGCCGACCGCATGCTGGACATGGGCTTCATCCACGACATCCGCAAAGTGCTGGCGCTGCTGCCGGCCAAGCGCCAGAACCTGCTGTTCTCCGCCACCTTCTCCGACGAGATCAAGGGCCTGGCCGATCGTCTGCTGGACAGCCCCAAGCTGGTGGAAGTGGCGCGCCGCAACACCACCAACGAGCTGGTGGATCAGAAGATCCACCTGGTGGACCGCGACCGCAAAACCGATCTGCTGATCCATCTGATCAAGGAACACAACTGGTTCCAGGCGCTGGTGTTCACCCGCACCAAGCACGGCGCCAACCGTCTGGCGGAAAAACTGGACAAGACCGGCATCCCCGCCGCCGCGATTCACGGCAACAAGAGCCAGAACGCGCGTACCCGCGCGCTGGCCGACTTCAAGAGCGGCGAATTGCAGGTGCTGGTCGCCACCGACATCGCCGCGCGCGGCCTGGACATCGACCAACTGCCGCATGTGGTCAACTTCGAACTGCCCAATGTGCCGGAAGACTACGTGCACCGCATCGGCCGCACCGGCCGCGCCGGCAGCAGGGGCGAGGCGGTATCGCTGGTCTGCGTGGACGAGTTCAGCTTCCTGAAAGACATCGAGAAGCTCACCAAGCAATCGATCGAGCGCTTCGCGGTGCCGGGCTTCGAGGCCGATCTGTCGGTGAAGCCGGAACCCATCCCGATGGGCGGCGGCAACCGCCGCGGCCAGCCGCAACGCCAGGGCGGCGGCGGCAAACCGCGCCACCAGCCGGACAGCAAGCCCACCGGCCACGGCCATCGCTCGCCGGCGTCCAAGCCGCGCCAGGGTCAAGGACAGGGTCAGGCCAAAAACGCCACAAACGGCCAGCCGGGTCAGCGCTCGTCGCAAGGCCAGGGTCAGGGTCAGCGCGGCAAGCCCGCCTCCTCGCGTCCGAGCTCGGCGTTGTTCAGCCCGCCGAAAGGCCGCTAAGAACCAGTTCATAGTCTGCTGTGCTTCGGCGATACGGCGTTGAAAACAAGCTCAAGATGCTCATGTACCACGTGTACATTCCGCTTTTTCGCTTGTTTTCGCCTTGTCCCGCCCTTGCTCGCGAGACTTTGAACAGGCTCTAAGACCCGCTAACAAAACCCCTGATCCAGCGTTGCGCCTCCTTGTCGTACGACTAGTACTGCCTACGTCGGCGCGCCTTGGCTCAGGTTCTCTGCGAGGTTTGGTTAGCGGCTCTAAGCCCGCGCAAGCGGCGCCGCGCCCTTGCGGCGCGGCCGCCGCCGCGCTTCTTCGCCGACCCCGCGGCGATGGAAGCGCTTTACGCCGGACGCCAAACCTGCCTACGATTCAGCAATAGGCCCTTGGGGCCGACAACAATATCGAGCGGAGACGGCGCGCGCCGCGCTCCGCACGGGCAGCACGCATGCCGCGCGCACAGATCGAGCAAGGATTCGGGGAAATGATGAGACTTCGCAGCTGGCTGCTGGGCAGCCTGGCTGTAGTCCTGCTGGCGGCAGCTCAGCCGCAGGCCGCGCCACGTCTGAAAATCACCCTGTCCAACCAGGAGTGGCCGCCCTATATGGGCAAGGAACTGCCGTACGACGGCATTTTGTCGCGTTTGGTCAAAGAGGCCTTCGCCCGCGCCAACGTCGACGTCGCCTTCCGTTACTACCCCAACAACCGCACGCTGCAATCGGCGCGCAACGGCACCGTGGACGGCAGCTTCGGCTGGGCGCCGACGCCGGAACGCAAGCAGGACCTGCTGTTCACCCAACCGGTGTTGCATGCGCGCATGGTGTTTTTCCAGCGCCGCAGCGCCAGTTTTCCCTGGAACGATCTGTCCAATCTGCGCCACGCGCGGGTGGGCGTCACGGTCGGCAACTTCTATTCCGACGAGTTCAACCGGCAGGTCAAGGCCGGCCACCTGATTCCGGACATGGCGCCGGACGACGTCACCAATCTGCGCAAGCTGCTGGCCGGCCGCATCGACTTATTCCCCATCGACGTGGAAGTGGGCCAATACCTGATCGCCCGCAACTTCCAGCCGCGGCTGGCCCAGCAATTGGAGCCGCAGAGCAAATCGTTCTGGGTGGCGCCGCTGCACGTGGTGATCTGGCGCAAGCACCGCCAGGGCCCGGAGTTGGTGGAACGTTTCAATCGCGGCCTGAAGGCCTTGCAGGACAGCGGGGAGTTCGAGCGCATCGTGGCGGAGACCCGCGCCGCCAGCCTGGCCTACCACAAACCGATCAAGGCGCAGTGAAGCGAAAACGGCGCTAAGGCGCGTCCGCGCTGCTCAACACCACCGGCCGGCCGTGAAAATAGCCCTGGAACCAATGGAAGCCCAGCGCGCGGCAACGTTCGAACTGCTCGCGGCTGTCCACCTTTTCCGCCAGCAGGATGCCGTCGAAATCGCTCAATTGCGCCATCAGTTCCGGCAAGCGTTCCGCTTCCACCGCCGCCACGTCCACTTTGACGATGTCCACCAGCGGCAGCATCGCCGCCTGATCCGGCCCCAGGTGGATCACGTCGTCCAACGCCAGGCGAAAGCCGCGCTGGCGCAACAAGGCCATGCGTTGCAGCAAGTCCTGGGTGACGGTCACCGTTTCCAGGATTTCCAACACCAGCCGCTCCGCCGGCAATTGGTCCAGGATGGGATCTTGCAACAAATCGGCGCTGGCGTTGATGAAGCCGGGGAACTGGCCCAACACATCCGCGCAGCCCAGCTCTCCGAAGGCGTTGCGCAGCACCTCGGCGCTGGCGAGTAGATCGTCGCGCACCAAGGCGAAATTGGCCGGGCTGGAACGGAACAATAGTTCATAGGCCACCAGCTGCTGCTGGCGGTCGACGATTGCCTGCCGGCCAAGATAACGTGAAGAATTAGGCATGCCGACGATACTACAGGATATTGCCGCCGCTGTTGGGCATCTCCTGCTGGTACCGTCAAAAAATATGACAGCTTATGCCTGACCATCGTCATTAAATGCGGTAAGGTTGCAAATTACCCTCAAGTCAGCGAGTCCGCCATGTTGCCAACCCGACAAATTCCTCGCGAGGAGATCAAGGCGCTGCCGCTGTTCGCCGGCCTGACGCCGGAACAGGTGCGGCTGGCCGCCACGCCGGAGCTGGCCGCCGCCGCGTTGCGGGACCTGGCCGGCTGCGCGGAGCTGGGCTTCGACACCGAATCCCGCCCCACTTTCCACAAGGGCGAAAAACCGACCGGTCCCCACCTGGTCCAGCTGGCCTGCGACGACCGCGCCTGGCTGTTCCCGGTGCAGGACGGCCAGTGCGCGCCGGAGCTGAAAACCCTGCTGGAAGACCCTCAGCGGCTCTTGGTGGGCTTCGAGCTCAGTTCGGACCAGACGCTGCTGCAACAGCGGCTGGGCATCCGCTGCGGCCGGGTGCTGGATCTGGTGGACCACTTCTCCAGCGACGATGCGCGCATCACCGTCGGCGCGGTGCAGGCGGTGGCGCGGCTGTTCGGCCAGTACTTCCGCAAATCCAAGAAGCTGTCCACCACCAACTGGTCCAAACTGCCGCTAACGCCGGCGCAACAAGCCTACGCCGGCAACGACGCCTGGGTGGCGCTGCGGGTGTACCGCGAGCTGGACGCCCGCGGCGGTTTGCGGCGCGGCGGCTGAAGCCGCGCCGGAACATCAAGGCAGCCGCGTGATGCGGTTCAGCGCCGGCACCGCCACTGGCGAAGCGCTGGCGAAATAGCTCTCCAGCACGTCCACGTCCACGCCGCCGCCCACCCGGTTGCTCCCCTGGGTCAGCACGGTGAAGCCGTCGCCGCCGCCGGCGATGAAGTTGTTGACCTGCACCCGGTAGCTGGCCTGCGGATCAATGGCCACGCCGTTGATCTTGATGCTGGCGATGTCCACCTTGGCGCCCACCGGCGCCGACTGGCTCCAGCTATAGCTGAATCCCTTGGACACTTGCAGAATCTTGACCTTGGACGGATCGCTCCATTGCTGCTCCAGCAGCTGGTCGATCTGCGCGCCGCTCAGGGTCAGCGTGGTCATCACATTGCCGAAGGGCTGGGTGGTGAACAATTGGTTGTACGTCACAGCGCCGCCGACGCCGGGAAGGATGTCGGCGCGCACGCCGCCCGGATTCATGAAGGCCACCACCGCGCCCTGGGCGGCGCCGGCCGCCAATTGCGCGTCGGCCACCACGTCGCCCAGCGCAGTTTCGCCGGCTGCGGACGGAGTGCGGTCCAGGGTGCCCGCCGCCTGGCCCACCACGCGGTTGGCCACCGGGGCCACCAAATCCTTGTACAGCTTAACCAGATTGCTGACCGAGGCCAGCGGCGCGATGTCGCGCGCCACCACCCGGTTCTGCGCCTGGATGGAACCGGGCTTGACGTCGCGGGTGGCCGGGTCCAGCACGAAGTCGATCTCGGTGAACAACTGACCGTAGTTCTTGGCGCTGGTCACCCGGCGGCCGTCGATCACGCAGTTGTAGGCCTGATGGGTGTGGCCGGTGACCACCAGCTTCACCGCCGGGTCCAGCTTCTTGACGATGTCGACGATGGGGCCGGACACGCCGTTGCATTCATTGAAATTGCCGCTTTGATAGCCGCCCTCGTGCACCACCACCACCACGGCGGACACACCCTGACGTTTCAGTTGCGGAATCAGCTGATTCACCGTGGCCGCCTCGTCCTGGAAGCTCAGCCCCTTGATGCCGTCCGGCGACACGATTTCCGGCGTGCCTTTCAGCGTCATGCCGATGAAGGCCACCGGGATGCCGCCGAACTTCTTGATCTCGTAAGCGGGGAACAAGGTGCCGCCGTCGCTTTTCTTGACGTTGGCCGCCAGAAACTTGAACTTGGCGCCGGCGAACTTGCCGTTCTGGCAGGAGGTGGTGGGCGCGCCCGTCTTGCAGCCGCCGTTCTGCATGCGCAGCAATTCCTGCTGGCCGTCGTCGAACTCATGGTTGCCGACGGCGTTGAGGTCCAGGCCCAGCAGATTCATCGCCTCGATGGTGGGCTCGTCGTGGAACAGGCCGGACACCAGCGGGCTGGCGCCGATCAGATCGCCGGCCGACACCACCACGGTGTTGGGCGATTTGGCGCGCAGCGCCTGCACCCAGGCCGCCAGGTAATCAACGCCGCCGGCGTTGATCTTGATCGTCTTGCTCGGGTCGGCCGGATCTGGCACCGTCAGTTGGCCCGGCATGTCCAGATTGCCGTGGAAATCGTTGAAGGCGATCATCTTCACCGCCACCGGCTGGCGCGAGACGCCGGTGTTCTGGTCGCCCGGCCCCCAGCCGCCGGAGCCGGCGGAACAGCCGAACAGCGCCAGGCTCGCCGCCAGGCACAAGCTCATGGTTTTCAGTTTCACGAAACGCATCCTTGTCTTGTTTGTTGTCGCGCGCGCCGGCGCCGCCGGCCGCGACCGAATGAGGAGACGTCCGTCCACTGCCATGGACCGCGATAGACGCTCCGATCGCGCGCACTATAGCAAAACAAAATGACAAAGAGTTAAAACTTTCGTGATGCGAAACAAATCGCCATGCGGCCTCAGTCGGCGCGCGGCTCCGCCTCCAGCGCCGCCAGCGCGTCCGCGGTGTTGAGATTGGGAAAGAGATGGTCGAAGCCGACTTCGACATGGTTAAGACCGGCCAGCCAACCGCGGATGGAACGGCCGCCGCCGGCCAGATAGGCGGCCAGTCCGGCGCGGAGGCCGGGCCCCAGCGCCAGTAGGCTGGGATGCCAGCCTTCGCGGTCGCGCGCGCTGGCGGCCTGGCGGCCGTTCGCCACTTCCGCCAGCAGCCGGCGCGAGAAATCGGCCGGCAGCCGCACCGCGTCGCAAGGCATCACCAGCCAGACCCCGCCGTCCTCGCGCTCCAAGGCCGCCAGCACCCCGGCCAGCGGCCCCGGATAATCCGGCAGGCTGTCCGGCAGCAGCGGGCAGCCAAAGCCGGCGTACACGTCCAGATTGCGATTGGCCGAGACCCACACCCGTTCGGGCGGCGGCATCTGCGAGGACAAGGCGGACAAGGCATGCGCCAGCAGCGGCCGCCCGGACAATATCGCCAGGCCCTTGTCGACGCCGCCCATGCGCGTGGCGCGGCCGCCGGCCAGAATCAGCGCCTGGTGGCTCATTGCCAGCGTTCCGCCGCCTGGGCGTCGCTGTGTTTGGCCTCCACCCAGCGCTCGCGGCCGTCCGCCAGGATTTCCTTCTTCCAGAACGGCGCGTCCTGCTTCAGATAGTCCATCAGGAATTCCGCGGCGGCGAAGGCGTCGCGGCGGTGGCTGCTGGCCACCGCCACCAGCACGATGGGCTCGCCCAGCGCCAGCCGCCCCACGCGATGGATGACGGTGGCCGCCTGCAGCGGCCAGCGCCGGCGCGCTTCCTCCACGATGGCCTCCAAGGCCTTTTCGGTCATGCCCGGATAATGCTCCAGCTCCAGCGCCGTCACATCGCGGCTGTCGCCGTAATCGCGCACCAGCCCGCTGAAGCTGACCACCGCGCCGCAGGCCGGGTTACCGGACAGCGCGTCGATTTCCACGCCGGCGCTGAAACGCTGTGGCTGCACCCGCACCGTGAACGCGTCCATGCTCATCCTCCGGTCACCGGCGGAAACACCGCCACTTCGTCGCCGTCGCTCAGAACGGCGTCCAGGCGCGCCATCTGCTGGTTCACCGCCACGCGGAACACCCGGTCGGCGGCCAGTTCCCGCGACCAGGCCTCGCCGCGCAGCCGCAACTCCACCAGCAGTTCCTCCACCGTGGCCGCGTCGCTGTCCAAATGTTCGCTCTCCAGGCCGAACTCGTCCCGCAAGCGGGCAAAATACAAAAGATTCAGTTTCATCGCCTGCCTCTGCGCAGTTGAGCGGATACCGCAGTGTAAGCAATCCGCGCCGGGCCTCCAATACGTCAAGGTGGCTAGGCGCCCGCCCGCAAAAAAGCCCGCTCGCGGCGGGCTGATTCAAGAAGAAGAACTTGGCTTTACTTGACGATCTGCGCCAGCTCGCCCTTCAGGTATTTATTGGCCATGGCGTCCAGGTTGATCGCCTTGATCTTGCTGGCCTGACCGGCGGAGCCGAAGGCTTCGTAGCGGGCGATACAGATGTCGCGCATCGCGTCGGTGGACACTTTCAGGTATTTGCGCGGATCGAATTCGGCCGGATGCTGGGCCAGGAAGCGGCGGATGGCGCCGGTGGAGGCCAGGCGCAGGTCGGTGTCGATATTGACCTTGCGCACGCCGTGCTTGATGCCTTCCACGATCTCTTCCACCGGCACGCCGTAGGTTTCGCCCAGATCGCCGCCGAACTCGTTGATGATCTGCAGCCATTCCTGCGGCACGCTGGAGGAGCCGTGCATCACC
Source organism: Chromobacterium sp. S0633 (assembly GCF_024158805.1). Taxonomy (NCBI): domain Bacteria; kingdom Pseudomonadati; phylum Pseudomonadota; class Betaproteobacteria; order Neisseriales; family Chromobacteriaceae; genus Chromobacterium; species Chromobacterium sp. S0633. The sequence goes on from NZ_JAMZGH010000021.1 coordinate 43,151, forward strand.
AGGTGGGTGTTGGGGATGCGGGCGTGGATTTCCTTGATGCGGTCGATGCGCAGCACGTCGCCGGTGGGCTTCTTGCTGAATTTGTAAGCGCCGTGGCTGGTGCCGATGGCGATGGCCAACGCGTCCACGCCGGTGTCCTTGACGAACTGGGCGGCCTCTTCCGGATCGGTCAGCAGCTGGCTGTGGTCCAGCACGCCTTCGGCGCCCACGCCGTCTTCTTCGCCGGCCATGCCGGTTTCCAGGCTGCCCAGGCAGCCGATCTCGCCTTCCACCGACACGCCGCAGGCGTGGGCGAAATTAACCACGGTGCGGGTCACGTCCACGTTGTAGGCGTAATCGGCCGGGGTCTTGCCGTCGCTTTTCAGCGAGCCGTCCATCATCACCGAGGAGAAGCCGAGCTGGATAGAACGCTGGCACACGTCCGGGCTGGTGCCGTGGTCCTGGTGCATCACCACCGGGATGTGCGGAAACTCTTCCACCGCGGCCAGGATCATGTGGCGCAGGAAGGGCGCGCCGGCGTATTTGCGCGCGCCGGCGGAGGCCTGCACGATCACCGGGGCGTTCACCTTGTCGGCGGCCTCCATGATGGCGCGCATCTGCTCCAAGTTGTTGACGTTGAAGGCCGGCAGGCCGTAGCCGAATTCCGCTGCGTGGTCCAGCAGCTGACGCATGGAAACGAGAGCCATGGTGTTCAATCTCCGCAAACTGCTCCGCCGGGGCGGAGCATGGTTGGCGCCCGGACCGCGCGGCGGCCCGAGGCGAATTCATCAATTCAGTGTCTGGACACGCCGGACAACAACAGGCCGGCGCCGACGAAAGCGCCGCCGGACACTTTGTTGACCAGCTTGAGGCGCCGCGCGCTGTTCAGCCAGCCGGCCAAACGCGCGCCGCCGCCGGCGTAAGCCAGCTGCCAGGACGCCTCGATCACGTAAAACGTCGCCGCCAGGATCGCCAACTGCGGCCCCTGCGGCTGCTGCGCGTTCATGAACTGCGGGAACAGCGCGGTAAAAAAGATAAAGGCCTTGGGATTGCTCATCGCCACCAGAAAGCCGGTGCGGAACATGCCCCAGGGCGTGTGCTTGCCGGCCGCCGCCTCGCGGATTTCCTCCACCGGCTGCGGCTGGCTGCGCCAGGTCTTGATCCCCAGATAGATCAAATACGCGGCGCCGGCGTATTTTACCAAGGAAAACAGCAGTTCGGAGGTGGCCAGCACCGCGCCCAGTCCGGCGGCGGAGCCGAACATGATCAAACCCAGCGCCGTCATCAGGCCAAGACAAGTCATCAGCGTGCGCCGCACCCCGTAGTGAATGCCGTGGGTCATCGCCAGCAGCATATTGGGGCCGGGCGTGGCCGAGACGAAAAACACAGTGGTGACGAACAGCAACCAGGTATTGAGCGACATGGATATCTCCGGCGGGTGGGCCATCAGAATGAAACGGCGGCGAATACGCCAGTGTAACGCAAGCCATTCATCCCGATAGCCTTTTTCCCCTCAGCCCGCGCGCTCGGCCAGGATGGCCACCGCCGGCAACTCCTTGCCTTCCAGGAACTCCAGGAAGGCGCCGCCGCCGGTGGAGATGTAGCTGATGTCGTCGGTGATGCCGTACTTGGCGATGGCGGCCAGGGTGTCGCCGCCGCCGGCGATGGAGAAGGCCGGCGAAGCCGCGATGGCCTGGGCCAGGGTCTTGGTGCCGCCGCCGAACTGCTCGAACTCGAACACGCCCACCGGACCGTTCCACACCACGGTGCCGGCCTGGGCGATGATGGCGGCCAGCGCCTGCGCGGAATCCGGGCCGATGTCCAGAATCATGTCGTCGGCCTCCACCTCCGCCGCGCTCTTGGTCACGGCGGCGGCGGTTTCGGCGAACTCCTTGGCGCAGACCACGTCAGCCGGCAACGGCACATCGCCGCCGCGGGCGCGAATCTTGGCGATCACTTTTTTGGCTTCGTCGACCAGCTCGGCTTCGGCCAGCGATTTGCCTATGGCCTTGCCCTCGGCCAGCAAGAAGGTGTTGGCGATACCGCCGCCCACGATCAACTGGTCCACCTTGTCGGCCAGCGATTCCAGAATGGTCAACTTGGTGGACACCTTGGAGCCGGCGACAATGGCCACCAGCGGCCGCGCCGGCGCTTGCAAGGCCTTGCCCAGCGCTTCCAGCTCGGCGGAGAGCAGCACGCCGGCGCAGGCGGCCGGCGCGAACTGGGCCACCGCGTGGGTGGAGGCTTCGGCGCGGTGGGCGGTGCCGAAAGCGTCGTTGACGAACACGTCGCACAAGGCGGCGTAGGCGCGGCCCAGGTCGGCGTTGTTCTTTTTCTCGCCCTTGTTCAGGCGTACGTTTTCCAGCATCGCCACTTCGCCGGGCGCCACGCTGAGGCCGGACTGCCAGTCCGCCACCAGGCGCACCGGCCGGCCCAGCAGGCCGGACAGGCGCTCCACCACCGGCGCCAGGCTGTCTTCCGGCTTGGGCTCGCCCTCGGTGGGGCGGCCCAGATGGGTCATCAGGATCACGCCGGCGCCGGCTTTCAGGCACAGCTCGATGGACGGCAGGCTGGCGCGGATGCGGGTGTCGTCGCCGATAACGCCGTTTTTCACCGGCACGTTCATGTCCACGCGGATCAGCACGCGCTTGCCGGCCAGGGCCTGTTCGGAAAGTTTATTGAATTTCATCGTTCGCTCGCTCGGGTTTGGATTCGCTTGTCGATTGATTCATCGGCGCAGGCTCCGGCTTGGCGCCGGGGCGGCCGCATTTTTTGCAGTACGGAAAAAAGGCGAAATTGCGCGCGCCGCAGTCGCAGCCGCGGAACAGCTGCAGGCCGCAATGCACGCAGTAATCGGCGTCGTCGCCGGCAATATTGTATTGATGGTCGCAGGACGGGCAAGTTTTCTTCTGGTAGGCGCCCAAGGCCTGGGCGTAGGCCACGTGGCGCGCGCGCTCGCTCTGGCTTTGCTGCAGCTCGGCGCGCTTTTTCTCGGCGTAGCGCTGGAAGGCCTGAATCATGCGCAGGCCGGCGAACACCGTCAGCGCGATGCCGACGGCCAGCCGCACATAGCCGCCGAAATTGGGCAGATAGGGCAGCAGTTCGACGAAGAAGGCGAACAGCGCGAACAGGCCGAAGCCGTAAACGAAGAACCAGTAGCGATGCGTCCGATAGCGGCTGAACAGCCATACCGCCAGCAAGAGCAGCGGCAAGATCACCGCCAGCCGCAGCAGGAAGACTTTCAACTCGAAACGCTGGTAGGCCTGCTGGTAACGGTCCTGGGCGACGGCATCCACCCGGGCGATCTCTTCTTGCAGCGTTTGCCGGCTCCGCTCCAGCGCGCGCAGGCCGTCGCTCGCCCGGTCTTCCTTCTGCTGCCATTGCAGGATTTGCGCCTGCAGGTCGTCCAGTTCCCGGGTGCGGCGGCTGACTTCGGCGCTTTGCCGCGGATCGGCGCTGGCGGCGCGGCTGGCCAGCCAGTTGGCCAGGCCCTTGCGCTGAGTCTGGTAATTGCGCTCCAGCTGCTCGCGGGTGGCGCCGAGGTTTTCCAGCTGGGCGCGCTGCGCGTCGTTCTGGCGCTGCAAGACCTGCTGCCGCTGCCGCAGCGGCTCGATGCCGGCCTGCCGCTGCAGCGTTTCCAGCTGCGGCGGGCCGCCGTCCGGCACGTAGAACAGATCGCGGATCACCAGCTCGCCCAGATTGGACAGAAAGCCCGCGAACACCAAAGCCACCAGCCAGGAGGCCAGCCGGACCCATTTTTCCGGGCGGGACAATGCTTGGTTCTGTCGCATGCTGCTCTCCTGTGACGGCGGTTCAGCGGGGGGCGATATCGGCGATCGCCCGGCAAGTGTATGCCAAAAAAACGGCCCTACCTTAACACCAATCAAATGCCGGTGGATGTAGCGCCCGCGCTAGCGGACGCAAAAAATCCGGGCCGGCAACGCATGCCGGCCCGGATTTCCTGGATCACTTCGTCGTCAGCAAGCGAACATCGCGCGCGCGGTGCGCAGCATCTGGCAGCTGAAACCCCATTCATTGTCGTACCAGGCCAGCACTTTCACCATATTGCCGCCGGTCACCTTGGTCAGCGTGGAGTCGAAGGTGGAGGCTTCTTCGGTGTGGTTGAAGTCGCCGGACACCAGCGGCAGGGTGTTGTAGCCCAGGATGCCCTTCATCGCGCCGTTGGACGCTTCCTTCAGGATGTCGTTGACCTCGTCCTTGGTGGTGTCGCGCGCGGCGCTGAACGTCAGGTCCACCAGCGACACGTTGATGGTGGGCACGCGCACCGAGAAACCGTCCAGCTTGCCCTTCAGTTCCGGCAGCACCAGGCCCACGGCCTTGGCCGCGCCGGTCTTGGTCGGAATCATATTGTCGGTGGCGGAGCGGGCGCGGCGCAGGTCCTTGTGCTTGACGTCGGTCAGCACCTGGTCGTTGGTGAAGGCGTGAATGGTGGTCATCAGGCCTTTCTTGATGCCGATGGCCTGGTGCAGCGCCTTGGCCACCGGGGCCAGGCAGTTGGTGGTGCAGCTGGCGTTGGACACCACGGTCATTTCCGGCTTCAGCACGTCGTGATTGACGCCGTAAACGATGGTGGCGTCGACATCGTCGCCGCCCGGCGCGGAAATCAGCACCTTCTTGGCGCCGGCGTCCAGGTGGGCCTGGCATTTTTCCTTGCTGGTGAAGGCGCCGGTGCATTCCAGCACCAGATCCACGTCCAGCGCTTTCCACGGCAGTTCCGCCGGATTGCGGGTGCTGAAGAACGGGATTTTGTCGCCGTTCAGGATCAGGTGGGCGTCGTCCTGCTCGACCTCGCCGGGGAAACGGCCGTGCACGGTGTCGAACTTGGTCAGGTGGGCATTGATGTTGAGATCGCCGGTGGCGTTGACGGCCACTACTTTGAAATCGTCATGCAGCTGGTTTTCGTAGATGGCGCGCAGTACCTGGCGGCCGATGCGGCCGTAACCATTGATGGCGATGCGGATAGTCATGCTTCTAAATCTCCTGGGGACGATCCGGAGCGCCCGGTTTCCCGGCCGGCGCTCCGCGTGTTGTGTAGTGCGTCCACTACATGAAACGGCGAACAAAAGGCCATTGCTTTCGCAATGGCCTGTCTTTACATCACAGCAGCGCTTTGGTCTTGGCCACTACATTGTCGACGGTGAAGCCGAAGGCCTGGAACAGCTGCGGGGCCGGGGCGGATTCGCCGAAGTGGTCGATGCCGACCACATCGCCGTCCAGGCCCACGTATTTGCGCCAGAAGTCCGGATGGCCGGCTTCGATCGCCAGCCGCGGCAGGCCCGCCGGCAGCACGCTGTCGCGCCAGGTCTTGTCCTGGCGGTCGAACACATTGGTGCACGGCATGGACACCACGCGCACGGCGACGCCTTCCGCCGCCAGCGCGTCCTGCGCCTTCAGCGCCAGTTCCACTTCGGAACCGGTGGCGATCAGCACCGCGCGGGCGCCGGCGGCGTCGCGCAGCACATAGCCGCCCTTCTGGATCGCGGCCAGCTGCGCCGCGTCGCGGGCGACGAAGGGCAGGTTCTGGCGGCTCAGCACCATGCTGCTCGGCGTGGTCTTCTGCTCGACGGCGTGCGCCCAGGCCGCCGCGGTTTCGGCGGTGTCGCACGGACGCCAGGTGTGGTGGTTGGGGATGTAGCGCAGCGTGGCCACTTGCTCCACCGGCTGGTGGGTGGGGCCGTCTTCGCCCAGGCCGATGGAATCGTGGGTGAACACGAAGATCGGATTGATCTTCATCAGCGAAGCCATGCGCAAGGCGTTGCGCGCGTATTCGCTGAACATCAGGAAGGTGCCGCCGTACGGACGCAGGCCGCCGTGCAGGGTCATGCCGTTCATGATGGCGGCCATGCCGAACTCACGCACGCCGTAGCTGATGTAGTTGCCCTGGCCGTCGCGGTCAATCCACTTGGAGCCGGACCAGTTGGTCAGGTTGGAGCCGGTCAGGTCGGCGGAACCGCCGACGAATTCCGGCAGCGCCGGCGACAGCGCTTCCAGCGCGATCTGGCTGGCCTTGCGGGTGGCCACGGTCTGGGCGGCGTCGGCGATCTTGGCCAGCGCGGCGGCCTTGGTCTCTTCCCAGCCGGACGGCAATTCGCCGCTCATGCGGCGGCTGAATTCGGCGGCCAGTTCCGGGAAGGCGGCGCGGTAGGCGTCGAAGCGCTTGTTCCATTCGATCTCGGCCAGCGCGCCCTTGTCGCGCGCGCTCCACTCGGCGTAGATCTCGGCCGGGATCTCGAACGGCGCGTGCGGCCAGTTCAGGCCTTCGCGCGCGGCGGCGATTTCGGCCGCGCCCAGCGGTGCGCCGTGGCAATCGTGGCTGCCTTGCTTGGTGGGCGCGCCAAAACCAATGGTGGTCTTGCAGCAGATCAGCGTCGGACGCGCGCTTTCCTTTTGCGCGGTGGCGATGGCGGTGGCCACTTCCACCGGATCGTGGCCGTTGACGTTCTTGATCACCTGCCAGCCGTAGGCTTCGAAGCGGGCCGGGGTGTCGTCGGTGAACCAGCCTTCCACATGACCGTCGATGGAGATGCCGTTGTCGTCCCAGAAGGCGATCAGCTTGTTGAGCCCCCAGGTGCCGGCCAGCGAGCACGCTTCGTGGCTGATGCCCTCCATCAGGCAGCCGTCGCCCAGGAAAGCGTAAGTGTGGTGGTCTACGATCTGATGGCCGTCGCGGTTGAACTGCGCCGCCAGCATTTTCTCGGCCAGCGCCATGCCCACCGCGTTGGTGATGCCCTGGCCCAGCGGGCCGGTGGTGGTTTCAATGCCGGGAGCGTAGCCGTATTCGGGATGGCCGGGAGTCTTAGAGTGAAGCTGACGGAACTGCTTGAGGTCTTCGATGGAGAGGTCGTAACCGGTGAGGTGCAACAGGCTGTAGATCAACATGGAACCGTGACCGTTGGACAGCACGAAGCGGTCGCGGTCTGGCCAGTTGGGGTTGGCCGGGTTGTGTTTCAGGTGATCGCGCCACAATACTTCCGCGATGTCTGCCATCCCCATCGGGGCGCCGGGGTGACCGGATTTGGCTTTTTCAACGGCATCCATGGACAGGAAACGGATGGCGTTGGCAAGCTCGGTACGGGTGACCATTTCGGGAAAACCTCAAGACTTGTGTGGAAACCGGGACGACGGCCGCGCCATCCGAACATGCCTCCGGCATGGACCAACCGTCGCAAAATCATGGAATTATCGCCGATTTTCACCATTGGCGGCAACCGCCCCGCCGCGCGGAATACCGCTGCGGCATGAAGGGGCATGAAAAATAGCCGGATGCGGCCGTTTTGCAAGATAATGCCCAGGCCGGCATAAAATGCATTTTGAATCAAAAGCCTGCGAGCGACTCCGCGCCGGGTTCCGCCGATGACGAATGGGCAGAATGCGCGACAGACGCGCCGGCAGGGAAACCCGCGACGCAAATCGCTGTCAGTCTGGCTCTGTCTTTAGCCGCGAAAAAAAACGAACCGGCCGACGCGGCCAAGCGCCGCCGGCTCGATCGCCACAACCTTTTTGGAGATTTCGATGCAATCATTCGATGCCCTACCCGCTCCGCGCAAAGTCGCTTTCGGACGCGGCTGGCGCTGGATCGTGGAGGCCTTTTACATCGTCCGCCAGCAGCCGCTGACCTGGGTCCTGCTGGCGCTGGCCTATCTGGTGATCAATTTCATCGTCAACATGATCCCCTTGCTGGGCGGCCCGCTGTCCTTCTTCCTGGCGCCGGTATTCGCCGCCGGCTTCATCCTGGCGGCGAAGAAATGCGAGCAGGGCTCGGAGCTGGAACTGGGCGATCTGTTCGCCGGTTTCAAGACCGCGCTGCGGCCGCTGATCAATGTGGGCATGCTCTACCTGGCCATCCTGATCGTCATTGGCGTGGTGCTGGGCCTGTTGATGGGCGCGATGGGCGTGAGCGTGGCCAAGAGCGATCCCAACGCGATCCCGGTGATCGCCGGCCCCATCGCGCTGTTCGCCTTCATCGGCGGCGTGGCCATCTTCCTGGTCAGCCTGGCTTACTGGTTCGCGCCGGCGCTGGTGACGCTGAACCAGGCCGGCCCGTGGCAAGCGATCCGCACCAGCTTGCAAGCCGGCCTCGCCAACTGGGGCGCGGTGCTGGTCAGCGGCCTGATGCTGGCGGTGCTGGCCTTCATCGCGATGATTCCGCTGGGTCTGGGCCTCTTGCTGTGGTTCCCGGTGCTGTACGTGACCGCCTACACCGGCTGGAAGGATATCTTCGGCCAATCCGCGGCGCCGGCGCGGCCGGACGAGCCGGTGGTGTTCTAAAGCGCCGTTGAATAAGAAAAGCCCGCCTTCTGGCGGGCTTTTTTTTTGCGGCTGCGGCGGCGCTTACAGCGAGGGCAGCAGGCCGGCTTCGACGAAGCGGTTGTAAGAGCCGCTGGCCACCAGCGCGGCGGCTTTCTCGATGTCCGGCGCGAAGTAGCGGTCCTTGTCGTAGAAGCTCACCTGTTCGCGCAGCTCGGCCTTGGCCGCTTCCAGCTTGGCCGAGGTCTTGTGCGGCGCGCGGAAGTCCACGCCCTGGCAGGCCGCCAGCAATTCTACCGCCAGGATGCCGGCGGTGTTGCCGGCCATGTCGCGCAGACGGCGGCCGGCGAAAGTGGCCATGGACACGTGGTCTTCCTGGTTGGCCGAGGTGGGCAGGCTGTCCACCGAGGCCGGGTGCGCCAGCGATTTGTTTTCCGAAGCCAGGGCCGCGCCGGTGACCTGGGCGATCATGAAGCCGGAGTTGACCCCGCCGTTGTTGACCAGGAAGGGCGGCAGCTTGGACAGATTGCTGTCGATCAGCAGCGCCATCCGGCGCTCGGACAGCGAGCCGATTTCGGCCAGGGCCAAGGCCAGGTTGTCGGCGGCGAAGGCCACCGGCTCGGCGTGGAAATTGCCGCCGGACAGGATGTCGTTGTCGGCGGCGAACACCAGCGGGTTGTCGGACACCGAGTTGGCCTCCACCGTCAGCACCGCGGCGGCCTGGCGGATCTGGGTCAGGCAGGCGCCCATCACTTGCGGCTGGCAGCGCAGCGAATACGGGTCCTGCACCTTGCCGCAGTTCTCGTGCGAGCCCTCGATCTCGCTATGCTCCAGCAGATCGCGGTAGATGCGGGCGGCGTCGATCTGGCCGGCGTGGCCGCGCACCGCGTGGATGCGCTCGTCGAACGGGGTGCGGCTGCCCAGCGCGGCTTCCACCGACAGCGCGCCGGCCACCGAAGCCGAGGCGTACAGGTCTTCCGCGGCGAACAGGCCTTCCAGCGCGAAGGCGGTGGACGCCTGAGTGCCGTTCAGCAAGGCCAAGCCTTCCTTGGGCGCCAGGGTGATGGGTTCCAGGCCGGCGGAGCGCATCGCCACCGCGCCCGGCACGCGGGTGCCGTTGACGAAGGCTTCGCCCTCGCCGATCAGCACCGCGCTCATATGCGACAGCGGCGCCAGATCGCCGGACGCGCCCACCGAGCCCTTCTGCGGGATCACCGGGTAGATGCGCTGGTTGAACAGGGTGATCAGCGCCTCGATCACCAGCCGGCGGATGCCGGAAAAACCGCGCGCCAGCGAGTTGATCTTCAAGGCCATCACCAGGCGCACCGTGGATTCGTCCATCGGCGCGCCGATGCCGGCGGCGTGCGACAGTACGATGGAGCGCTGCAACAGCTCCAGCTCTTCCGGCGCGATGCGGGTATTGGCCAACAGGCCGAAACCGGTGTTGATGCCGTAGGCGGTGCGGCCTTCGGACAGCACCCGCGCCACGGTGGCGGCGGAGGCGTCGATGCCGGCGTGGCTGGACGGGTCCAGATGCAGTTGCAGATCGGTTTCACGTGAAACGCGGCGCAGCTCGGCCAGGCTGAGCGTGCCGGGAACGATATTCAATACCATCTTGAGATTCTCCTTCTAAAGCGTTTGCAGCGCCGCTTGCCGCGGTGAGCGCTGGTCTTGTGTTATCGCGCCCTGCCGACAAGCGGCTTGAATGTTCCGGCGAGCCCGCGCCCGCCGGACAGAAAACCTTGCGCCGCGCCTTTAGGCGGCGTCGCGCCGAGCCTCCGCCTCCGCGCCGGGCGCCAGCACCCGGCTCCACAGGAAGTGGCCGGCCACCACCAGCGCCACCCAAGCGGCGCCCACCAGCAGCGCGGAGCGGGTATCCTCGAAGTAACCGAGCACGCCGATCACGAACAGCATGAACCCTATCGCCGCCAGCGGCGCGTACGGCCAGAACGGCACCGGGAATTTCAGCTCCGCCGCCTGCTCCTTGCTCATCTGACGACGCATCGCCACCTGAGACAGCAGAATCATCAGCCATACCCACACCGTGGCGAAGGTGGCGATGGAGGCGATCAGCAGGAACACGTCCTTGGGCATCAGGTAGTTGAGCACCACGCCCAGCAGCAAGGCGGCGGCCATGACCAGCACCGTCATCCACGGCACGCCGTTGGCCGACAGCTTGGCGAAGCTTTGCGGCGCCTGGCCCTGACGCGCCATGCCGTACAACATGCGGCCGGCGCCGAAGATGTCGCTGTTGATCGCCGAAATCGCCGCCGAGATCACCACCGCGTTCAGAATGTGGGCGGCGGCGGGAATGCCCAGGCTTTCGAAAATCTGCACAAAGGGGCTGCCCTGGCTGCCGATCTTCGGCCACGGGAAGATGGACATCAGCACGGTCAGCGTCAGCACGTAGAACAACAGGATGCGCACCGGCACCGCGTTGATCGCGCGCGGGATGGTGCGCTGCGGGTCCTGAGCCTCGCCGGCGGAAATGCCGATGATCTCGATGCCGCCGAAGGCGAACATCACCACCGCCAGCGAGGCGATCACCCCGCCCCAGCCATTGGGCATGAAGCCTCCGTGCGACCATAAATTATGCAGGCCGCTGGCCTCGGCGCTGCCGAAGCCGAACAGGATGATGGCCACGCCGCCTATGATCATCGCGATAATGGCCCCCACCTTGACGATAGACAGCCAGAACTCCATCTCGCCGAACACCTTGACGCTGCACAGGTTCAAGGCGCCGATGAAGAAGATGATGCTCAGCACCCAGACCCAGCGGTCCACTTCCGGAAACCACAAACTCATATAGATGCCGAAGGCGGTCACGTCGGCCAGGCAGACGATGATCATCTCGAAAGCGTAGGTCCAGCCGGTGATTACCCCGGCCAAGGGGCCCAGATAGCTGGTGGCGTAATGGCCGAAGGAACCGGCCACCGGATTGTGCACCGCCATTTCGCCCAGCGCGCGCATCACCATGTAAACGGCGGCGCCGCCGATCAAATAGGCCAGCAATACCGCCGGACCGGCCATCTGTATCGCCGCCGCCGAACCGTAGAACAAGCCGGTGCCGATGGCCGACCCCAGCGCCATGAAACGGATGTGACGGGCGGACAGGCCGCGCGTCAGTGTTTGTGTTTGCATCTCTCTCCTCCTGGGCATGGCTGCGCTTGCCGACCGAACGCGGATGCGCCCGCTACGCCGCATCCCGCGGCCCGGCATGTTTCGTTGAGCAACCCAGCGCCGGCAAACTGTAGAGCCAGCGTGGGCGGATCACAAGACCAAGACGCGGAAAGAGCGGCCGGTCATGACGAAGCAATGCGGACTGCGGGCGCGAACGCGCCGGTGCGTCTCAGTGGACGGGCAAGAACAACATGACCGTTTTTTTCCTTTGCAAGACGATTGCCAGCCCCGCCGCTTATTTGTACAAGCTTGTCGTGCGGGACCGCGGACCCGGGCCCTCCCGGATGCCGCCAGCCGCCGCCGGCGTGAGCGCGGCGGCGTTCCTACATTCAGAACAGGTTTACGATCTTGCGCGCTAGAGCGGGACAAGGCGTTGCGGCTGAAGACACGGAATGGTCATATGGCACATGAGCATTCTGAAACGGCTTTCAACGCCCTTTTCCATCTATCCTGCCGACGCGCAGCTGATCGTAAACAGGTTCTCAGCGCTTCAGCATCGGCAGGTCCAGCCCTTGCTCGCGCGCGCAGTGCTCGGCGATCTCGTAGCCGGCGTCGGCGTGACGCATCACCCCGGTGCCCGGATCGTTGCGCAGCACGCGGCCCACGCGCTTGGCCGCGGCGTCGCTGCCGTCGCAGACGATGACCACGCCGGAATGCTGGGAGAAGCCCATGCCCACGCCGCCGCCGTGATGCAGCGACACCCAGGTGGCGCCGCCGGCGGTGTTGAGCAAGGCGTTCAGCAGCGGCCAGTCCGACACGGCGTCGGAGCCGTCCTTCATGCTTTCGGTCTCGCGGTTGGGCGAGGCCACCGAGCCGGAGTCCAGATGGTCGCGGCCGATCACGATGGGGGCTTTCAATTCGCCGTTCTTGACCATCTCGTTGAAGGCCAGGCCCAGACGGGCGCGGTCTTGCAGGCCCACCCAGCAGATGCGCGCCGGCAAGCCCTGGAAGCTGATGCGCTCCTTGGCCATGTCCAGCCAGTTATGCAGATGCGGATCGTCCGGGATCAGCTCCTTGACCTTCTGGTCGGTCTTGTAGATGTCTTCAGGATCGCCGGACAGCGCTACCCAACGGAAGGGGCCGATGCCCTCGCAGAACAGCGGACGCACATAGGCGGGCACGAAGCCGGGGAAGTCGAAGGCATTGGCCACGCCCTCTTCCAGCGCCATCTGGCGGATGTTGTTGCCGTAGTCCAGCGTGGCGGCGCCGCGTTCTTGCAAAGTCAGCATCGCGCGCACCTGCGCCGCCATCGATTTCTTGGCGGCGGCGGTGATTTCGGCGCCGGAGGTCTTCTGCTTGGCGCGCCATTGCTCCACGGTCCAGCCCTGTGGCAGATAGCCGTGCACCGGGTCGTGGGCCGAGGTCTGGTCGGTGACCACGTCCGGGGTGATGCCGCGCGCCACCAGCTCCGCGAACACGTCGGCGGCGTTGCCCAGCAGGCCCACCGACACCGCCTTGCCGCTGTGCTTGGCCTCGTCGATGATGGCCAGCGCCTCGTCCAGGGTCTTGGCCTTGCGGCCCACATAGCGGGTTTTCAGGCGGAAATCGATGCGGGTCTCGTCGCATTCGACGGCGATCATGCTGAAGCCGGCCATGGTGGCGGCCAGCGGCTGGGCGCCGCCCATGCCGCCCAGACCGCCGGTCAGGATCCAGCGGCCTTGCGGCTTGCCGTCGAAATGCTGATTGGCGACGGCGAAGAAGGTTTCGTAAGTCCCCTGCACAATGCCTTGCGAGCCGATGTAGATCCAGGAGCCGGCCGTCATCTGGCCGTACATCATCAGGCCCTTCTTATCCAGCTCGTTGAAGTGCTCCCAGTTGGCCCAGTGCGGCACCAGATTGGAGTTGGCGATCAAGACGCGCGGCGCGTCGGCGTGGGTCTTGAACACGCCCACCGGCTTGCCGGACTGCACCAGCAGGGTTTCGTCGTCCTCCAGACGCTTGAGCACGTCCAGGATGGTGTCGTAGCACTTCCAGTCGCGGGCGGCGCGGCCGATGCCGCCGTACACCACCAGGCTTTGCGGGTGCTCGGCCACTTCCGCGTCCAGATTGTTCTGGATCATGCGGTAGGCGGCCTCGGTCAGCCAGCTCTTGCAAGTCAATTCGCTGCCGCGCGGCGCGCGGATGTGGCGGGTCGGATCAAAACGCGGGTCGGACATCGGTATTCTCCTTTGTAGGCCCGCCGCCGGTTGTGGCCCGGCGGGCGGGGAATGACGCTATCGCTATCAACGGGTTCAGGGCTGTTTCAGATGCCGGCCTATGCTCCACGCCAGCCGGGCGGCGGTTTTGGCGCCGTGGCTGTCGATGTCGAAGGCCGGGTTCAGTTCCACCAGGTCGGCGGCCGCCAATTTGCCGCTTTCGGCCAGACGCCGGACCAGGGCCTCGACCACGGGCAGCGCCACCCCCATGGCGGCGGGGGCGGAAACCGCCGGCATCACGCTGGCGGGCAATACATCCAGATCTATGGTCAGGTAGACGATGTCCACCTGATCGACGAAGGCCATCATCGCGCTGCGCACCGTGGACAAGGTGTCCAGCGTCATATCGCTGTCCAGCGTCCACTTGACGCCGAGCGCGCGGGCGCGGGCGAACAAGGCCTGGGTGTTGGACGGCTCGGCCACGCCCAGGCACAGATAATGGAAGGGCCGGCCGGCCTGCGCGCAGTCGGCGGAGATCTGGGCGAACGGGGTGCCGGAGGTGGCTTCGGCCGCTTCGCGGATGTCGAAATGGGCGTCGAAATTGACGATGCCTATCACCTTGTCCGGATGCGCGGCCGCCAGTCCGCGCCAGGTGCCGTAGGCGGTTTCGTGGCCGCCGCCCAGCACCAGCGGAAAGTGGCCGTCGGCGCGCAGCCGGCGCACCTGTTCGCCCAAGCGCGCCTGCGCGGCGTCCAGGTCGCCGTCGGCGCAGGCCACGTCGCCGACGTCGCACAAGGGCAAAGCCTGATGCCAGGCCAGATTGGCCAGCGCCTTGCGGATCGCCGTCGGGCCGGCGGCGGCGCCGACGCGGCCCTGATTGCGGCGCACGCCCTCGTCGCAGGAGAAACCGACGATGCCGACGCCCGGCTCCAGCCCGGCGGCGTAGGGACGCGCCAGCTGATGCCAGCGCCGCGCCAGATCGCCCTCGCCGGCGTCGACCCGGCCGCTCCAAACACTCATGTCCACGCTCATGCTTCAACAGCCTTTCATATGCTGCGCCACGCCGCGGAACACGCGCTGACGCAAAGGATTGTCGCCCAGGCCGTAAACGATCTCGGCCGGCGAATCGATGTCCCACACCAGCAGGTCGGCGACATGGCCGGCGGCCAGCCGGCCGTGGCTGGCGCCGCGGCCCAGGGCTTGCGCCGCGTGGCGGGTGACGCCGGCCAACGCTTCTTCCGGCGTCAGGCCGAACAGCACGCAGGCCTGGTTCATCGCCAGCCGGATGGAGGCGAACGGGCTGGTGCCGGGGTTGAGATCGGTGGACACCGCCATCGGCACGCCGGCGGCGCGCAGCAGCTCCACCGGCGGCTTTTGGGTTTCACGCAGGAAGTAGAACGCGCCCGGCAGCAGCACCGCCACGGTGCCGGCGGCCTTCAGCGCGGCCACGCCGGCGGCGTCCAGGTATTCAACGTGATCGGCGGACCAGCCGCCGAACTCGGCCACCAGTTCGGCGCCGTGCAGATTGGACAGCTGCTCGACATGGCCTTTGACCTTGAGGCCGTGCGCGCGCGCCGCTTCGAACACGCGGCGGGTCTGCGCCGGCGAGAAGCCCACGCTTTCGCAGAAAGCGTCCACCGCCTCGGCCAGGCCGGCGCGCGCGGCGGCCGGCAGGATGGCGTCCACGATGTGGTCGATGTAGGCGTCGGGCCGGCCGGCGTACTCAGGCGGCAGCGCGTGGGCGGCCAGCAAGGTGGCGGACACTTCCACCGGCAGCTCGTCCCGCAGGCGCCGCGCCGCGCGCAGCTGCTTGAGTTCGTCCTCCAGGCTCAGGCCGTAGCCGGACTTGATCTCCACCGTGGTCACGCCCTCGGCCATCAAGGCGCGCAAGCGCGGCTTGGCGGCGGCGGCCAGGCCGGCTTCGTCCAGCGCCCGGGTGGCGCGCACGGTGGAGACGATGCCGCCGCCCTCGGCGGCGATCTGCTGATAAGGCACGCCGTTGAGGCGCTTTTCCCATTCGGCGGCGCGGTTGCCGCCGTAAACCAGGTGAGTGTGGCAATCGATGAAGCCGGGCGTGATCCAGGCGCCCTTGGCGTCGATCACCGCGCCGTCGAAGCCGGCGGGGTCCACGTCCGCGGCCGCCGGCAGCGCGACGATGCGGCCGGCTTCCAGCAATAGCGCGTGGCCGTCCAGCGCGCCGTAAGGCGCCGGGCGGCTAGGGTCCATGGTCGCCAGCCTGGCGTTGATCCACAGGCTGCGGCGATCCGTTTCGGCTTGACTCATGGTGGGCTCGCTGCGGGTTATTTGTATATACAATTAATCCTATCCAAACAGCCTGTCAAGTTTGAAGCGGTGATTTTTGTAAACAGGCCGAATTGGCAGATTTTACTTATAGTCCAATCACTTGATGTTGCATGGCAACAAAAAAGCCGCCCGGCGGCGGCTTGAGGCGACTGGAAAATTCAGCCTCTATTTGTATATACAATATTGCGCTCGAACAAGCGCGGCAAGCTGCGGCGCAGCATCCCCGCCGCCGCTCAGCGCTTGACCCGGGTTTGCGAACGCAATTTGTAGCGCGAGCCCGGATGCGTCAGCCGCGCGAAGCTGACCAGCTTCTTGTGCGACCAAGTGCGGCGCAAAACCAATAGGCAGGGCTCCTGCGCCCTCATGTCCAGCATCGCCTGCTCGGCCGCGCTGGGCAGCACCGCCTCCACGCTGTGCTCGATGTCGGTCAGCGGGCAGTTCTTCATCAGATAGTCGTTGGGCGTGCGGCTGCTGAAGTCCTGCTCCAGATAATCCGGCGCGAAAGCGGGATTGACGTAGCGGTCTTCCAGCTGGATGGCCACATCGTCCTCGCGGTGGACGATGAGCGAGCGGAACACCGTGCTGCCCTCCTTCACCCCCAGGCGCAGCGCCACGTCTTCGGTGGCCTGCACGGCCTTGAGTTCGTAGACGTCGGCGCTGTGGCGATGGCCGCGCGCCTCGATTTCTTCGGAGATGTTGTTGATGTCCAGCAGCGGGGACTCCGCCTTGCGCTCCGCCACATACGTGCCGTCGCCGGCGAAACGCAGCAGGATGCCGGCCTCGGCCAGATCCCGCACCGCCTTGTTGACGGTCATGCGCGATACCTGGAACTGACGCGCCAACTCCAGCTCGGGCGGAATCTTGCCGCCTGGCAGAAACTGGCGGGAACGAATGCCTTCAAGGATGTATTCCTTGATGCGCAGATAACGCGGTTGTGCTGTGGATGACACCTTGGGAACCCAGACATTAACGGTTGGCAAAAGGATTGTAGCCCAAGGCGACGCGCAAGCCCCTGATCCAGCGCAGACAAAACCGGCCGCGGGCATTGCCGCCGCCGCTTGTCTGCGCCAAGATGGAAGCCCGTCGCCCGTTTGCGAGGCCTGACATGACGCTTGAGCAATGGTTGCAAGAGTATGATCTCAGTCACCGCCATCCCGTCAATATCCGCATTCATAAAATCTGCGTGCCCGCCATCGTGTTCGCGCTCTTGGGCCTGCTCTCCAGCGTGCCCTCGCCGCTGAACCTCGCCTGGCTGGCGGCGGCGGCCGGCCTGGCCTTCTATTGGCGGCTGGGCCGCGCGCCCGTGCTGGCGATGGCGGCGATGTGCCTGCCCATGCTCTTGCTTCTGGAGGCGGCGTCCCGCGCCGGCCTGCCGCTGGCGCTGCTCTCTCTGGGGCTGTTCGTCGTCGCCTGGATCGGCCAGTTCGTCGGCCACGCGATCGAGGGCAAAAAGCCCTCCTTTCTGCGCGATCTGCAATTCCTGCTGATCGGCCCGCTGTGGACGCTGCGCCGCTGGCTGTAGCGCGCTATCATCGGTTTTTTGCCCGGAAGCTCCGTATGTCCGTCGCCCTGCCTCCCGCCGCCGCGCTGTCCAGCCGCGCGCCCGGCGTCGATATCCTCGTCATCTCCGCGGCGGATTTTCACGCGGAAATCTCCTTGCTGGGCGGTCAGTTGCTCAGCTTCCGCGCCGCCGGCCAGCAACCCTTGCTGTATTTGTCGCCGCAGGCGCGCTACCTGCCGGGCAAGGCCATACGCGGCGGCGTGCCGCTGTGCTGGCCCTGGTTCGGCCCGCACCCCGACGACGCGAGCCTGCCGGCCCACGGCGTGGCGCGCACGCAAGCCTGGCGCCTGGACGAGGTCCGCGAGGACGCCGGCGCGTTCCACGTGAAACTCTCCGGCCCGGAATGCGACGGCCTGACGGCGGAAATGGAATACCGGCTGGGCGCGGCGGTGGAAGCGGCGCTGACCACCCGCAACCTCGGCGACCGCCCGCAACGCCTCGGCGCCGCGCTGCACAGTTATCTGGCGGTGGGCGACGCGCGCCAAGCCGCCTTGTCCGGCCTGGACGGCGAGCGCTGTCACGACAAGGTGGCCGGCCGCGAAAGCCGCTGGCCGGACGGCGAATTCCGCTTCCGGGGCGAGGTGGACAGCATTGTTTACAGCGAGCGCCCCGCCTTGCTGCGCGACCCGGTCTGGCGGCGTTGCATTCGCGTCACAGCGGAAGGCGCCGGCAGCGTGGTGGTGTGGAATCCGGCGGCGGAGAAAACCGCCTTGCTGGGCGACTTGCCGGACGCCGCCTGGCTTGATTTCGTCTGCGTGGAAACCGCCAACGCCGGCGACGATGTCCGACTGCTCGCCCCCGGCGCCAGCCACCGCCTGGCCTGCCGCTTGACGCTGGAACCCTTCCACGGCGAGGCCGGGGTATAATGAGGGCCGATGCCGCCGCGGCGCACAGCCCGGCGGACCGCGTTTTTCAGTTCCGGAACCCCTAGCGATGGCCAGACCCGACAAGATTTCCCGTTTCCTGCCGATTTCCTTTGCCAACGGCAACAGCGTGCGCCGCTTCGGCAAACACTGCCCCAGCTGCCGCGCGATGGTGGGCTCGGAGCATATGGAAGGCATCGCCAGCAAACAGCAGGACAAGATCTTCCTCGCGGCCCAGGCGCGCTGCCCGTCCTGCGGCGCCGGTTTCCCGGTGCGTTGCGTGATCACGGACGACAAGCGCGTGCACCGCGTGCTGCTGCCGCATTGGGCCTTCCGCATGTGGCTGCACATGGCCACCCGCAACGATCCGCAACCGCCCGGCGACGAAAACTGGACGCTGGAGGCAAGCCCGTCGGAAACGCCGCAGCAAGGTTTCGTGCTGCCCGACAACGCCTTCGTCACCCGCTCGGAAGAAGTGCTGGGCCGTTTTCAGGGCGAGCCCATCAACGCCTGGATTGAATATCAGGGCCAGCGCTTCGTGTTCGAACGCGCCGCGCCGCCCAGCGGCGACGCCCGGCTGGACTCAAGCGAGCTGCTGTTTGAAGGCCGGCTGATCTACCGCCAGGCCTGAAGTCTATAGCGCCGCTTCTGCTTCTGAGCGAGGACAAAGAAAACGGCAGCCCTTGGGCTGCCGTTGTCATGCGCGGCCTCAGAATGTGTTTACGCTCTCGCGAGCTAAGGCGAGCGTCTGAGAAAGCGGAATGTGCACGTGGTACATGAGCATGTTGAGCTTGTACTCACCGTGTAACGCTCCGCGACGCGCAGCAGATTATGAACAGCTTCTCAGTGCGCCGCGGCCGGGTAGCGCTCTCTGACCCAAGTCTCGAAACGGCGGCACATTTCCGCCTCCCCGGCCTCGTTGTCGGCGATCAGCTCGGCGCCGTGCACCAGCCGTATCGTCGCGTCCAGCCGCTCCGGGTAATCCTGCGCGTAGTTCCGCTCCGCGGCGGCGGCGATCTGCCGCTCCGCCTCTTGCCAGGCCTCGGCCGCGCTGCGCTTGCAGGCCTCGGCCAGATAAAGAGCGTTGAAATGCTCGCCGGTCAGGCTCAGCAAGGTGGCGTCGTGGCTGAGGCTGTTGCCCGGCGCCCAGTAATGCTCGGCCAGCAGCGGGCCGATCGCCGGGTTGTCGGTCAGATAGCCGTATTCGCGCAGGAAATGGGCGCGGGTCTGATACACCGCCATATGCGCCAGCAGATAGCCGTGATAGGACGCCGCCGACTCCTGGTTCAGCAGATGCGGAATCGCCAGCAGCGGCCGCGGACCGCATTCCACGCCCAGAATCTCGCGCTCGCAACGACGCGCCAGCGCCAACACCGTCTCCGGCTTCAGTTCCGCCTCCGGCAAGCGATACAACTCGCGCTCGAAGTAGGCGACCACGGCGATGGAGCGCTCGGAGAAGGCGAAGAAGGGCTGGACCGCTTCGATGCGCGCGCGGATCAAGGCGTCCGGCATCGCCTCCCCCGCGGCGTTGCGCGCGTAGCGCTTCAGCCAGTCGGCGTCGTTCAGCAGGCTGTCGCAGAACATGCTCTGAGTTTCGGCGTAAGCCATCGAAGTGGGCGCGAACTCCTGGGAGAAGCACGGCGCGTTCTGGATCACATTGGCGAAGTGCGCGGCGTGGCCGCCTTCGTGGAACAGGGTGTTGATCGCGCGCGCGCCGCTGCCCACCTGGTCCGGCGTGGCGTCGGCGGTGAAATTGATCCGGCCCGGCACCCAGCGTCCATCGTCGTAAAAGCTGGGCACCGGCCCGTGGCAGAAACCGTTCTGATACTTGCCCTTGCGCTCCACCAGGTCCAGCTGCATCGTGGCTTGCCGGTATTGCACGCCCAGCCGGCGGAAACTCAGCACCCAGCGCTCCACCGCCTTGGAGAACGGCAGATAAGGGTCCATCTGCCGGGTGACGTCGCCGCTCATGTGAAAACGCAGATTGTGCGGCAGCAGAGCGTCCTCGCCCTTGTCGTCGGCCAGACGCCGCAGCGCTTGCTGATTGGCCTCGCGGGTGCGCGCCTCGAAATCGTCGAGAACGGCGAACAGCGCCTCCGGCGTCATCTGCTCGTTCTTGCGCACCTTGTGCTCGAAATAATCGGCGCTGCCCAGGCTGCGCGCCAGCGCGTTGCGCTGTTTGACGATGTCGAGAAAGCCGTTGTCCAACACCCAGCGCTCGAGATCGAGCAAGGCGTCGTGCGAGCTCTTGCGCGCGGCGGCGTCCGGGTTGGTGGTCATATTGATGCTCAACATGGTCAGCGTCGCCTCTTCGCGCTCGCCGCGCTCGTTGACGTGGCTGAGCGCGAGATCGCGGCGCTTGGCGAACAACGCGGCCTCCATCTCGATCAGCCGGCGCATCTGCTCCTGCGCCGCCTCGCTGTCGACGATATTGCTCGCGAACAAGGCCAACCATCCCCGATAACCGTGCAGCAGGGCGTCGCGCTCCGCGCCGGCCGGCTGCGCCTGCAAGCCCTCCAGCGCCGCGCGCACCGCCGTCAGCCGCTCCGGGCTGGAGATGAAGGCCTTGTAGGCGGCTTCCGCGCGGGCGAAACCGTCGTGGTCGTCGGACACCGCCATATAGGTGTCCCAGAACAGGTCTTCCTTGGTCTTGTGCACCGCCAGGTAATCGCGGTTGAGCTGGTCGAAGCCCGCGCGCAGTTCGGCAATCGCTGTCATCTTGCTCACTCTCCTTTGCGCTGTCCGTCGGCCGCTTGTGGCGGGCCGGAACAGTCTGTTTATGAAGTTTGCATTAAGTGTGCGCGAGCGTCCTCCGCCGGTCAAGCGCGGGCCGCGCCCAAGCTAGCCGCGCGCTTCCGCCGCCCATTGCAGGACTTCCCGCCGCGGGCCGGCGAAGGGCGGCGGCACCGCGGACAAGAGCAGGCTCAGCCTCGGCTCAGCGCCCAGCGGCTGCACCACGAAACCCAAACGCCGCGCCAATTGCAGCATGGCGATGTTGCCGGGCGCGCAATCGGCCCAGATCCGGTGCCAGCCCAATTGGCGGTAGCCGAAGTCCAGCATCATCCGCGCCGCCTCCAGCGCGTAGCCCTGGCCCCAGGCCGATTCCGCCAGTTCGATGCCGAAGCCGGCTTCGCCGCCGCGTCCCAGGCCGCGCAGGCCGACCGAACCGAGCAGCGCCTTGTCTTCGACGCGCACGATGGCCAGCTGCCAGCCGCGGCGGGGAGCGTCGCGCTGCTGCTCCAGAAAGCGCAGCAATAACTGCCCGCTGCGCGCAGGCGTGAGTTCTTCCGGTGGGTAATGACGGGCGAACTCGCGGCCGCTGCGCGCCATCGCGTAGGCGGCGTGGTCGTCCGGGCGGAAATCGCGCAGCATCAGACGCCGGCTGTAGAGCAAGGGGCTCAGCATAAGCCGCCCTTCTCCAGCCGTAGCCGGTGAATGCGCTGTTCCAGCTCCTGGCGACGGTGTCGCTCTTGTTGATCCTGGTGTTGAGTCTGGCTTCTCAGCCATGCTTTATCGGTCAACGCCGCGTGGTCGTCGCCGAGAATGTCGCGCAGCAAGTGCCGCGACAGGGGAATAAAGAACAATGCCATGATGGCGTAACCTGTAAAGAACGATAAAGATCATGGACGGCTGGCCCGCGGGGAGCGGGAAGGCGTCCGGCATGCGTCGTCCGGCTTGTGGGGCCGGGCGACGCTGCGCAGTCTGCTACCGGGATGGCATGGCGTCAAGCATAATCTGAGCGAAACATACCTATGGCATGGATGGAGGGAAGCCGTAGCCGCTAAATCCGTTTACGCTCCTCGCGAGCGGGAACGAGACAGGCGAACGCCGCCGAGAAAAGCGTAGGAGCGGTACGAAGGGGCGCGCCGCGCCCGGCGGGCATGGCGCAGGCGCTCAGCGCCACCAGCCGAGATAACGGGCCAGGCTGGTGGAAATGGCCGCGTCGGTCAGGCCCAATTGCAGGCCCACCATCGCCGCGTAGAGCTGCATGCCGTGTTCGTCCGGCATATAGGGCAGCGCCCAATCGCTCAACATCGGATACAGCAAGCACGCCAGCAACAGGCCTGCCGCCAGCGCCGCGCCCACCCAGGCGCGGGAACGCGCGCGCAGGGCCAAGCGGATCAGAAGATCCGAACCGAAGAAAACCACGCTAACCAGATAGAGCGCCATGACGCGCCTCCTTGCAAAATATTGACCATGTCACTCCGCCGCCGGCGGCACGAGGGCGGCTCGGAGCGAATGCTTGTTTTTGGGGCAATCAGGGGCGGCAACGCATTGCAATGATGCATGGGCGGCGCGGTGCAACCGCGCTCGGTGCTTTTGAACGGCTGGCGCGGGCCGGATTCGGCTCGGCAATGGGCCGACGCCGGAAACACTCGGCGACGGCCCATTGAGTGGTTTATAGCAGACTCTCCTAATGAAAACAGCCCGCGTTTCTTGCGAAACGCGGGCTGCTCCAAACGCGGAAAACTCAGGTCGCGGCGGCGCGTCGCCCCTGCCACATCTGCAGCAGACCGGCGGCGGAGTACAGCAGCAGCGCCGCCCAGATCAGGCCGAAACCCAGCGCGCGGCCGCTGTCGAACGCCTCTCCGAACAAGAGCACGCCCAGCGCCAGCTGGATGCTGGGGCCGATGTACTGGATCACTCCCACCGTCGCCAGCTTGAGCCGGCGCGCGCCGGCGGCGAACAGCAGCAAGGGCACCGCGGTCACCACGCCGGCGCCTATCAGCAAACCGGTCTGCGCGGCGGAGCCATGGCCGAAAGCGCCCTGCCCCTGCCATTCGAACCAGACCAGGGCCAGCGCCGCCAGCGGCGTCATCAGGAAGGTTTCCAAAGCCAGGCCCTCCAGCGAGGCCAAGGGCGCCTTCTTGCGCAGCAGGCCGTACAAGCCGAAGGTGGCCGCCAGCGACAGCGCGATCCACGGCAAGGCGCCGGCGCTGTAAGTGATCCAGGCCACGCCGGCCGCCGCCAGCAGCAAGGCGGCGTTCTGCAGCCCGCTCAAGCGCTCGGACAGAAAGATCCGGCCCAACAACACATTGAACAGCGGATTGATGAAATAGCCCAGGCTGCCCTCCACCACGTGGCCGGCGTTCACCGCCCAGATATAGATCAGCCAGTTCAGCGACAGCAGCAGGGAAGACAGGCCGAAGATGCCCAGCTTTCGCGGCTCTCGCACCGCGGCCGGCAGCCAGCCCCAATGATTGCGCGCGGTCAGCACCGCCGCGACGAACACCGCAGACCAGACAATGCGGTGGCACAGAATTTGCAAAGCCGGGACATCGTGCAGCGGCTTCCAGTACAGAGGAAACAGACCCCAACAGATGAAGGCGGCAACGGTGAAAACGACGCCGCGGCCGCTTTCGGGGGTAGAAGAAACTGAACTCATGGGATTTCACACAGCAAGGGAGGGGGTCAGGATGACAGCTTAACCAAATTGCCTCAGCGGAAAAACCGCTATTCAATCAACAGATTGTTCAATATTTAAAACAATGACTTTCCGGATGGCAAACATGCTGCGCTGGCACAATCGCCGCAGTCGCCGTCCAATTCAGTCAATCTCTTTGACGTTGACGTAAACGTAACTTATAGTCCGATCAAATAGAGAAAAGACTCTAGAAACCAGCCCCGGACCAGGGACCGCGCCGGCATGCAGAACATGCCGGCGATCAAAAAAACACCGGCTGGAAGATGGAGCTCAACCGCTGACAGCAAAGGAGAAGCCGTCGGCGCCGCACAGACCGCACACATGCGGCGGGCGCAGACACACCGGGCCGCCGCCCTTGCATAGAACCTGTTCAATGTCTGCCGCGCTCAACGCGAGAAACTTGAAACAGGCTCTCATAAGGGCGGTGACACCGGGCCAGCGGGTCTAAAACTTAAGGAGAAGGCCGGCCGAATGCGCCCACAAGGCGCAGGCCGGCCCCATCGCCACAAGCGATGGGACGTCCGCCGCGCGGCGGACGCGCCCGAGAATGACAGGAGGAGAAACCATGTCGATCCGCCACGCAGACCTGGAAGAAAAATACACGGCCCCCACCGGCCAGGTGCTGATGACCGGGATTCAGGCGCTGGTGCGCCTGCCCATGCTGCAACAACAACTGGACCGCGCCGCCGGGCTCAATACCGCCGGCTACGTCACCGGCTACCGCGGCTCCCCGCTGGGCAATGTCGACCAGACCATGCAGAAGGCCGGCAAATACCTGAAGGAACACAATGTGGTGTTCCATCCCGGCCTCAACGAGGACCTGGCCGCCACCGCGGTCTGGGGCACCCAGCAGGTGAATATGTTCGACGGCCCCAAATACGACGGCGTCTACGCGCTGTGGTACGGCAAGGGTCCGGGCGTGGACCGCTCCGGCGACGTGCTCAAGCACGGCAACGCCGCCGGCACCAGCCGCCACGGCGGCGTGCTGCTGGTGGCCGGCGACGACCACGCGGCCAAGTCGTCCACCTTCCCGCATCAATCCGACCACATCCTCGCCGCCAGCATGATTCCAGTGCTCAGCCCGTCCGGGGTGCAGGAAATCCTGGACTACGGCCTGCACGGCTGGGCGATGAGCCGCTATTCCGGCTGTTGGGTGTCGATCAAGGCGATCTCCGACACCATCGAAAGCTCCGCCATCGTCGACATCTCCCCGGAACGGCTGCAGTTCAAGATTCCGGAAGACTTCCCCTTGCCCGAGGACGGCCTCAACATCCGCTGGCCGGACGCGCCGCTGGCGCAGGAAAAACGCGTGCTGCACCACCGCCTGTACGCGGCGCTGGCCTATGCCCGCGCAAACAAGCTGAACCACATCACGCTGGATTCCCCCAAGCCGCGGCTGGGCATCATCACCTGTGGCAAAAGCTATCTGGACGTGATGCAGGCGCTGGACGATCTGGGCATAGACGAGGCGCTGGCCGCCGACATCGGCCTGCGCATCTTCAAGGTGGGCATGGTCTGGCCGCTGGAGCCGGAAGGCGTGCGCCAGTTTGCAGAAGGCCTGGAAGAGATCCTGGTGGTGGAGGAAAAACGCCAGATCATCGAATACCAGTTGAAAGAGCAGCTGTACAACTGGCGCGACGACGTGCGCCCGCGCGTGGTGGGCAAGTTCGCCGAAAAAGGCGAATGGGCGCTGCCGCACGGCGACTGGCTGCTGCCGGCCGCCGGCGAGCTGACCCCGGCGATGATCGCCCGCGCCATCGCCGGCCGGCTGGCGCTGATCTTCGACAGCCCCATCATCCACGACAGGCTGAAGTTCTACGACGACAAGGAAGCCCAGCTGGTCAAACCGCGCGAGTCCATCGCCCGCGTGCCCCACTACTGCTCCGGCTGTCCGCACAACACCAGCACCAAGGTGCCGGAAGGCAGCCGCGCCGTCGCCGGCATCGGCTGCCACTATATGGCGCACTGGATTCAGGCCGACAGCACCAAGACCTTCACCCAGATGGGCGGCGAAGGCATCACCTGGGTGGGCCAGGCGCCGTTCACCCACACCAAGCACATTTTCACCAATCTGGGCGACGGCACCTACTTCCACTCCGGCCTGCTGGCCATCCGCGCCGCCGTGGCCGCCAAGGTCAACATCACCTACAAGATCTTGTACAACGACGCGGTGGCGATGACCGGCGGCCAGCACGTGGACGGCTATCTGGACGTGCCCATGATCACCCGCCAGCTGGCGGCGGAAGGCATCAAGCGCATCGTGATCACCAGCGACGATCCGGACAAATACCAAAACGTCCAGGGCCTGGCGGCCGGCGTGGAAGTCTTCCACCGCCGCGAACTGGACCGGCTGCAAAAAGAACTGCGCGAAGTCGAAGGTACCACCATCCTGATCCACGATCAGACCTGCGCCGCCGAGAAGCGCCGCCGCCGCAAACGCGGCGACTACCCCGACCCGGCCAAGCGCGCCTTCATCAACCAGCAGGTCTGCGAAGGCTGCGGCGATTGCGGCCAGAAATCCGGCTGTCTGTCGGTGTTGCCGGTGGAAACCCCGCTGGGCCGCAAACGCAAGATCGACCAGTCCAGCTGCAATAAGGACTACTCCTGCGTAGAGGGCTTCTGCCCCAGCTTCGTCACCGTGGAAGGCGGCCAGCTGAAAAAATCCGCCGGCAGCAGCGCCAGCCTGGGCGCGATGCCGGCGCTGCCGGAGCCGACGATTCCGCAGCTCCACGAACCGTTCAGCATCATGGTCACCGGCGTCGGCGGCACCGGCGTGGTCACCATAGGCCAGGTGCTGGGCATGGCCGCCTATCTGGACCGCAAGGGCGTCACCGTGCTGGACATGGCCGGCCTGGCGCAGAAAGGCGGTTCGGTGTGGTCGCATGTGCGCATCGCCGACAGCCAGGACAAGCTGCACGCGGTGCGCATCGCCGCCGGCGACGCCAACCTGGTGCTGGGCTGCGATCTGGTGGTCACCGCCGCCGAGGAGGCGCTGGCCAAGATGCGCGACGGCTTCAGCCACGCCATCGTCAACAACTACGAATCGCCGACCAGCGCCTTCCTGAAAAACCCGGACGTGCGCTTCCCCAGCAAGGCGATGAAGGACGCCGTCGTCGAATCGGTGGGCGCCGGCCGCTACAGCGAGGTCAACGCCACCCGGCTGGCCACCTCGCTGCTGGGCGACGCCATCGCCAGCAATATGTTCATGCTGGGCTACGCCTGGCAAAAGGGTTTGGTGCCGGTGACGCTGGAAGCCATCATGGAAGCGGTGCGCCTGAACGGCGCCGCGGTCAAGTTCAATCAGGACGCCTTCAGCTGGGGCCGCCACGCCGCCCATGATCCGGCGCGCATCGAAGCGCTGGTCAGCCCGTCGGCGGTGGTGGCCTTCGTTCCACGTGAAACGCCGGACGCGGTGCTGCACCATCGCGCCACCGCGCTGACCGCCTACCAGAACGCGGCGCTGGCCGAACGCTACAAGGCGCTGGTCGGCCGCGTGCGCCAGGCCGAGGAAGCGCTGAACCCGGCCAGCAGCGCGCTGACGCTGGCGGTGGCCAAGAACTACTTCCATGTGCTGGCCTACAAGGACGAGTTCGAAGTGGCCCGGCTCTACACCGACGGCGGCTTCCAGCGCGAGCTGGCGCAACAGTTCGACGGCGATTACCAGCTGCGCTTCCACATCGGCGCCGGCTGGATCACCGGCGGCCAGCCGCGCAAAGTGGCTTTCGGCCCCTGGCTGCTGACCGGCATGAAGTGGCTGGCCAAGCTGCGCTTCCTGCGCGGCACCCTGCTGGACCCGTTCGCTTGGCAGGCCGACCGCAAGCTGGAACGCAGGCTGATCGGCGAGTTCGAACAACAGGTGGACGCCTTGCTGGGCGGTCTGACGCTGGACGCGCTGCCGCGCGCGGTGGAGCTGGTGAAAACCTGGGAAGGCGTGCGCGGCTTCGGCCACATCAAGGAGCGCAACTACCAGCAGGCCAAGAGCAAGCAAACGCAGCTGCTGAGCGAGCTGAAGCCGGGGGGCAAAAACCGCCAGGTGGCCTAAGTTGAACAGATTGAAGTTGCTGTAAACGTAGTACCCGAGTGTTCCTACAGCTTGCGGGCGTCGACCAAGGTCGACGCCCTTTTTTTACCCATTCTTTCTGCCGGTCGCGCCCTGCTCGCATTGAAAATGCCAAAAGCATTTCCTAGCCTCAAGACTGGCGCACTCTCGCGCCGTCCCATCCCAAGCTTGTCCGCATAGGAGACCCCATATGTCCCTGAACTGTCGCCACTGGCTGCTCGCCTCCGCCTGCGCGCTGCTATTGGGCTGCGCGTCCACGCCCGGCAGCGACCGCTGCGCCGGCTTGACCCAGCCAGCCCTGCCCGGCATGGCCGCGGTGGATAATCCCGATCTGCTGAACAGCGCATTGGGCCAGCCCGGCAAAGGCGGCCTGTGCGCCGGCCAGGTGCGGCGCCAGGAGCCGGCGGATCAAACCGTGACGGTCTACCGCGTGTACGACAGCGCCAAGGCCAATTCGCGGCTGGGCCGCTGGTGGTCGTTCAGCCAGCCGCAAGGGCCGGTGGCCGCCTACCGCGCCGCCAACGCCATCTGCCCAAGCTGGAGCCAGCTCAACCGCATGGTGCGCTGCCAATTGAAAGTGGGCGCCCAGGTGGCGGTGGGCCCGGGCCAGAGCGCCGATTGCGCGCCGGACGCCAACTATCCGCCCTCGCCGGTCAACCAGGTCTACATCCCCAACGCCAGCCCGGACAGCCTGCTGGTGGAGCGCTGCGAGGACCTGGGAGATTTCCCGCCGGCCTCTTGAGCAAGACCCCACTCAATTGACGCCAACCTTCTAAGCCATCAGCATGGTCGTTTATTCCAACAAGAGAAACGACCATGCGCCTTAAGCCCCTTCTCGCCGCCGGCCTGTGCGCCGCGCTGTTCCACGCCGGCCCGGCGTTCGCCGCCGAAGACAGCGTCGCCGCCGCCAAAGCCCTGCTGCGGGCGATGCGTTACGACGAGATCATCGCGCAAACGATGCAACAGATGGAAGCCTCCATGCAGCAGCAAATGGAGCAGCAGCTGTGGCAAAACCTGCCAAACTGCGCGGAGACGCCGGACTGCAAAAGCAAGGTCGGCGCTTTTCTGCAGCAGGTGATGAAAACCCAGCAAGCCTATTTCCACTCCCCCGAAACCCGCAAATTGATGAACGAAGTGCAGGTCCAGGCGCTGAGCAAGAATTTCAGCGTCGCCGAGATCCGCGAGATGAGCGCTTTCTATCAGACCCCCACCGGCAGCAAGATGCTGCGGCTGATGCCCAAGATCACGGCGGAAATCGGTCCGGTGCTGATGAAGGACATCGGCCAGCGCTTGATGCCCGAGCTCAAGCAGCAGATGGACGAGTTCGCGCGGCGGAACGACGTCCGCTAAACCGGCCAACACGCAGCAAAACGGGGCCAGCGGCCCCGTTATTGTTGTCCAGCGCCCGCGGCGCTCAGCTCTGACGCACCACCATCGCCTGCTCCGGCGCCGGGAAGCCGCCGGCGGCCAGGGTCTCGCGAATCACGCGGTTGCTGTCGAAATACACCTGCCAGTAATCCTGCGGCTTGCAATAAGGCCGCACCGCCAACACCGGTCCCAAGGGCGTGAACTCCAGCAGGCCGATGTCCGGCGCCGGGCTGGCCAGCACATTGGGCACCTTGGCCACCGTCTCCCGCAGCAAGCTCATCGCCGCGGCGTGATCGGCGCTGGCGGCCAACTGGGCTTTCAAATCCACCCGCCGCTGTTCGTTGACGCTGAAGTTCTGGATGGTGTCGGAGAAGATCTTGTTATTGCCGATCAGGGTCAGCACCCCGTCCGGCGTGTCCACCGCAGTGGCGAACAAGCCGATGTGCTTGACCGTGCCGATCACGCCGGCCACGCCCACCAGATCGCCCACTTTGAACGGCCGCAACACCACCAGGAAGATGCCGGCGGCGAAATTGGCCAGCAGTCCGCTCCAGGCCATGCCCACCGCCACGCCGGCAGCGGCGATCACCGCGGCGAAGGTGGTGGTCTGCACCCCGAAGAAACCGAGGATGCCGATCACCAGCACAATGGTCAGCGTCACGTCCAGGAAGGACTTCACGTACTGGCGGATGGTGTGGTCCAGCGACTTGCTGGCCAGCTTGGCGTCCAGCAGCCGGGTGGCGAAATTGATCAGCCAGCGGCCCACCAGCCACAGCAAGATGGCCGACAAGATATTGAGGCCGATCTTCACCGCCAGATCGGTCCAGTGAGTCCAGTTAATGGCATCCATTTGTAAATTCTCCTTTTGAACGGTTTTGCAACATGTTTAAAGATAGGAGTTTGCCACAGAAATACCAAATGAATTTTAAATGCGAAACCGCCTCGTCGTTTTTTAGCGCCGGTTCAAAGTCCCGCGAGCCGACGCGCGGCGGGCCCTGCTCCGCCTCTCAAGCGTCGGACAAGGCGCGGCAGGTCTCCCCGATGCCGCCCAGAATGCGCAGGTCGAAAGCGTGGTCCATGCGCGTGGGCGTGTAATTGATCAAGGCGGTGGCCACGCCGGCCTGCGCCGCCTCCAGCGGGATCAGATTGACCGGCGACACCTCCAACGACGAGCCCATCACCAGCAGCAGGTCCGCCTGCAAGGCGGCGTCGAAGGCCAGCTCGATCAAGGGCACCGCCTCCCCGTACAGCACCACGTCGGGCTTGAGCACGTCGTGACACAGCCGGCAGACCGGCAACGGGTGATGCAGCACGTAGTCCAGCGCGTGAGTGGTGTCGCAGCTGGGGCAGCTGGCGGTCAGCAAGCTGCCGTGCAATTCCAGCACCTGGCCGCTGCCGGCGCGCGCGTGCAGGCCGTCTATGTTCTGAGTCAGCACCGTCACCCGCTTGCCCTGCTGCTCCAATTCCGCCAGAAACTGGTGGCCGGCGTTGGGCCGGTAATCGCCAATCAACTTGATGCGGAAGATCTCGCGAAACGCCTGCCAGAACGCTTCTGGATCGCGACGAAAATAATCGATGGACACCACTTCGGCCAGGCTCATGCTGCGCGACCACAGGCCGTTGGCGGAGCGGAAGTCCGGGATGCCGGATTCGGTGCTCATGCCGGCGCCGGTCAGCGCCACAATGGTTTCCGCCTGCTCCAGCATCTGGCGCAGGCGGTGGATTTGCTCGGACATCTATGCATTCCAGCTATTGATTGAATCCACTATAGAAGCTGGCCGCGTCATGCACTCGCGTACCGTGGCCTCAGCTTAGCCGTTTTCATGCCATACGCTCAGCCGGCCGTTGGCACAGGGTATTTGACGGCGTTCTTGGCCATTTTGTCGCGTACCGCCGCGTCCAGGTCCACTCCCGTCACCATCGCCAGCCGCGTCAGGTAGAGCAGCACATCGGCGATTTCCTCCTGCAGATGGGTGAAGCGCGCCGGATCGTCGCGCAGCGCGGCGGCTTCCTCGTCGCTCAGCCATTGGAAGATTTCCGCCAGTTCGCCCACCTCGCCCACCAGCGCCAGCATCAGGCCGCGCGGCGTGTGGTAGCGGTTCCAATCGCGTTCATCGGCAAAACGCTGCAATGCGGCGGTGAGTTTTTCAGTAGCAATCAGGGCTTCGGTCATCGTTCAATCCGGGTTTCACGTGGAACATCAGGCGCTTGCCGCCCCAGAGCCTGTTCAAAAGCTCGCGAGCGAGACAGGGCGTTGCGGCTGATAAAGCGGAATGTACACGTGGTACATGAGCATTTCGAAGACCGCTTCAACGCCGTATCGCCGACGCGCGGCAGACTATGAACAGGTTCTCATGCGCCAAGCACCTTCAAGGCCGCCTGCTCCCCCCACCACGCGGCCTCCTCGAACAGCGACAGACCGCTGAGATCGGAATGGGCGAACAAGAGCGGGCCGTCGGCCTCGCGCAAGGCGCGCAAGCCGGGGTTGGACAGAAAGCCCGGCGCCGGACTGGCCATCGCGTGGCCGCGCGCGGTCAGTTCCACCTGCAACAGCGACTGGCGGAAACGCCAGCCGTAGACGGTCCGCAAATCGGCGGCGGCGGTGGCGAACAGGTCCTCGGCGCTGGCGGCCTCCAGCATTTTACGCGCATCCGCCGGCGCCGGGTCGGCGAAGGCGTGGTAAGTGGTGAACACGCTCTGCTCCGGCTTGGCCGCGCGGATCAATTGATGGGTGGACACCACATAGCCCAGGCCGCGGCTGCCGTACACCACATTATCCCAGGCCAGCGGCGCGGCGGCCGGCTCCGCCGGGAAACGGTCGATCAGGAAGTTGCCTATCAGCCACGGCGCGCGCGGCGGCAGGTGGCGGCGCTCGAAGCCCAGTTCCGGCAACTGCTCGCTCAGATGCAGACTGACATGCAGCGGCGTCGCCAGGATCACCCGTTCGGCCAGCAGGCGCCGGCTCGCGCCGGCCGCGTCCAGATAGTCCACCGCCATGCCGGCGTCGGCCGGCGCCGCCCGCCAGGCCACGCCCGGCCATTGCCGCTCGGCGCCGATGCGGGCGCGCAGATGGCGGATCAGCGGATTCAGCCCGTCCGGCCAGGTCAGCACCGCGCCCTCCTCGGCATTGGCCGCCAGGCCGCCGCGGCTGCAGAAATAATGCAGGCCGGCCCAGGCCGAAGTGGCGGCCAGCGCGCTGCCGTAATCGTCGCGACAGCAGTAGTCCAGATACCACAGCAGGCCGGGCGCGGTGTAGCCGTTGGCGCGCAGCCAGTCGGCGAAGCTCAACCGATCCAGCGCGGTCCAGGCCGGGTCTTGCGAGGACAGCGCCAGCGGCACGCAGAACACTCGGCGGCCGTCGCGGCCGCGCTGTTCGCGCCAGGCGGCGGTCTGGGCGAGAAAACGCCGCTGCTGCGCCAACTCGTCCGCGCCCATGCCCAGCCGGGGCAGCAAGCCTTCCTGCCACTGGCCGTTTACCCACAGCCGCTCGTCCGGCGCGTGCACGGTCGCGCGCTCGTCGAAACGCGGCCGCGCGCCGTAGGGATCGGCCTCGATCACCCCCATCTCGGCCAACAGTTCGCGCACATGGCGCGACTCCATCGACGGCAGCGGCAGATAGTGGGCGCCGGTGGGATAGCGATAGCCGCCGAAAGCGCCGGCCGCGGCGTTGCCGTCCGGCTCCGGCCCGTCCAGCACCACCACGTCGTCGAAGCCCTCCTTGCGCAGCCGCCAGGCGGCGAACAGGCCGGCCACGCCGCTGCCGACGATGGCGACGCGGCAGCGGCGCGTTTCGCGCGGCGGCGGCGGTCTCATGCCGCCGCGCAGCCGGTGGCCGGCGGCCATGCCCGGCCGGTTCAAGCGCAAGGGCAGGCCCAGCCACATCACCCGTTCGCAGCCGGACAACAGGGGCAGGCCGGCCAGCGCCGCCGCCAGTTGCAAGACCTCGCGGCGGCGCATCAGCGCAGCACCTGCGACCAGTCCTGCTCGAAGTAGTGCACCAATTGCTGATTGTTCAGCTCATTGGGCAGCACCTTCCAACGCGGCATGTCGGGCGGGAAAAAGAACATCTGTCGCGTGGCCTCCTTGTCCAGGAAACGCAGCGGCACCGTATAGCGTTCCGGCGGCGTGTAGCCCGGCTTCTTGGAGGCGATGATGAAGCCCCATTCGCCGAAGGACGGCACATAGGCGTGGTAGGGCGTGGTGTGCAGGCCGGCGGCGCGCAAGGTGGCGTCCACGCTCCAGAACGAGCGCGGCGCGTGCATGGGCGAGGTGGACTGCACCACCGCCAGGCCGTTTTCCGCCAGGTGGCGCGCCAGCAGCCGGTACAGCGGCACCGAATACAATTTGCCCAAGGCGAAATTGGACGGGTCCGGGAAATCGACGATGACGGCGTCGAAACTGCCATGGTCCTGCTCCAGCCAGCGCGCGGCGTCGTCGTTGACCACGGTGACGCGCGGATCGGTCAAAGAGCCCTGGTTCAAGGCGCGCAGCGGCTCGGAGCGGCTGAACAGCCGGGTCATCGCCGGGTCCAGATCCACCAGGGTGATGCGCTGGATATTGCGGTATTTGAGCATCTCGCGCACCGCCAGACCGTCGCCGCCGCCCAACACCAGCACATTGCGCGCCCACGGCAGCTTGGCCAGCACCGGATGCACCAGCGCCTCGTGGTAGCGGTGTTCGTCGCGGCTGGAGAATTGCAGATTGCCGTTGATGTAGAGCCGCAGATCGCTCTTCCACTTGGTGATTACCAAACGCTGGTAGGGCGTGGTCTCGGCGTGGATGATCTCGTCTCCGTACACCGCCTTCTCGCTCCAGCGCGTCAGGTGATCGGAGGCCAGAAAACCGCCGATCAACAGCAGCAAGACCACGCCGCTGCGCGCCATCTGCAAGCCGGGCCGGCGCAATTCATGGCGGAAGGCGCGGCAAGCCCACAAGGCCACGCCGGCGTTGAGCAGGCCGAACAGCAGCGCGCTGCGCGCCAGGCCCAGCCGGGGCGCCAGCACCAAGGGAAACAGCAAGGACACCGCCAGCGCGCCCAGGTAGTCGAAAGTCAGCACCTGGCTGACCAGCTCGGAAAAGCTCGCCTGGCGCTGGTTCATCGCCCGCATCACCAGCGGGATTTCCATGCCCACCAACACCCCGATCACGAAGACCAGGCCGTAGAGCACCAGGCGGAACGGCTCGCCGGCCCAGGCGAAGACCAGGAACAACACGGCGGCGGACACGCCGCCGATCAGGCCGACCAGCAGCTCGATTTCGATGAAGGCGTCCAGCACCCGCTCGTCCTTCACGTACTTGGACAAATGGGAGCCCACCCCCATGGCGAACAAGTAGCAGCCTATGATGGAAGAGAACTGCAGCACCGAGTCGCCCAGCAAGTAACTGGCCAGCGCGCCGGTGATCAGCTCGTAAGCCAGCCCGCAGGAGGCCACGATAAACACCGATACTATCAGCAAGCGATTTCGCATTGGATTGTCATTGTGGGTAAAATAGCCGCCATTATGCCCCAGCCCGCGGCCCGCCGCCGCGCGCGCTCCGCATCGACAAAGGACGCCTGACCATGATTGCCGCCTTCCTGCCCGCCCTGATCGCCTATCTGACCTATATGGGCAGCGGCCTCGCGCTGTTGGCGCTGTTCGCGGTGATTTATTGCTGGGTCACCCCGATAGACGAGCTGAAGCTGATCCGCGACAACGGCCACGCCGCCGCGGTGTCCTTCGCCGGCGCGCTGCTGGGCTTTTCGCTGACGCTGGCCTCCAGCGCCTGGCACCTGAACAACTGGAACAGCTTCATGCTGTGGGCGCTGTTGGCCATGCTGGTGCAGATCGTCGTCCACATGGTGGTAGCGCGCTGCCTGAAGGACCTGAGCCGCGCGCTGATAGACAATAATCTGGCGATGGGCATCCTGGCCGGATCCATCCACCTGGCAGTGGGCCTGATCAACGCCGGCAGCCTGTCCTGAACCCGGCCGCGCCTTTTCAATTGGAGCAGACACTATGAGCCTGATGTCTTTCATCAAGAAGCAGTTCATCGACATCCTGGAGTGGCAGGAACAGGAAGACGGCGTGCTGGCCTGGCGTTATCCGATGCAGGACAACGAGATCCAGTACGGCGGCAGCCTGACGGTGCGGGAATCGCAGGCGGCGGTGTTCATCAACGAAGGCAAGATCGCCGACGTGTTCGAACCCGGCATGTACAAGCTGACCACCCAGACCCTGCCGGTGCTGACCTATCTGAAGAACTGGGACAAGCTGTTCGAATCCCCCTTCAAATCCGATGTGCACTTCTTCAGCACCCGGCTGCAACTGGGCCGCAAATGGGGCACCGCCCAGCCGGTGACGATACGCGACCAGGACTTCGGCATGGTGCGGTTGCGCGCCTTCGGCGTCTATTCCTACCGCGTGGCCGATCCGCGCCTGTTCTTCACCGAGGTCAGCGGCACCCGCGACAGCTACAGCCGCGACGATCTGGAGCTGCAGCTGCGCAACCAGGTGGTGGCCACCATGAGCAGCGTGCTGGGC
The DNA here is from genome assembly GCF_024158805.1 of Chromobacterium sp. S0633. NCBI lineage: Bacteria > Pseudomonadati > Pseudomonadota > Betaproteobacteria > Neisseriales > Chromobacteriaceae > Chromobacterium > Chromobacterium sp. S0633. The sequence continues at coordinate 78,815 of NZ_JAMZGH010000021.1, forward strand.
GGCAGCGGCGTGCCCTTCCTCGACATGGCCGGCAACCAGGGCCTGATGGCGGACAAGATCCGCGAAGCGCTGATCCCGGTCTTCCAGCGCCTGGGCCTGGAGCTGGACAGCTTCGCGGTGGAAAACATCTCGCTGCCGGAAGAGCTGCAAAAAGCCATAGACAAGCGCATCGCCATGGGCATGGCCGGCGATCTCAACCAATACACCCGCTACCAGGCGGCGGAAAGCATTCCGCTGGCGGCGCAGAACGAGGGCGGCATCGCCGGCCTGGGCGCCGGCTTGGCGGCCGGCGTCGGCGTCGGCCAGTTGATGGGCCAGGCCATGCAGCAGGCCGTGCAGCCGGAGGCTGCGCCCGCCGCGCAAGCCGCGCCGGCAACGACAGCCGCCGCGCCTGCGGCGGACAATCCGCAAGCCAAGCTGGCCCAGCTCAAGGGCCTGCTGGATCAGGGCCTGATCACCCAGGCGGATTACGACGCGGCCAAGGCCGACGTGCTGAAGAAACTGGTGGGTTAAGCTAGCGCATGTACCGTATTGCCTGCCCCTCCTGCGGCGCCGATGTCGAGTTCAAGTCCGAAGCCTCCGCCATGGCGGTGTGCGCCTATTGCCAGAGCACCCTGCTGCGCAGCGCGGACAGCGTCCGCGACATCGGCAAGATGGCGGCGCTGCTCAATGATTACTCGCCGCTGCAAATCACCAGCTGCGGCCTGTACATGGACCGCGGCTTCAGCATCGTCGGCCGCATCCAGCTGCGCTACGACGCCGGCCTGTGGAACGAGTGGTATGTGCTGTTCGACGACGGCGGCGACGGCTGGCTGTCGGAAAGCGTCGGCCAGTACACGCTGACGCTGGCCGCCGGCGCGGCGCCGCAAGCGGCGGGCTTCGAACACCAGCGGCCCGGCGCGGTCTTCCGCCACGGCAAGGCCGATTTCGTGATCTCCGACGTTCGCAGCGCCGAATGCACCGCCGGCGAGGGCGAGCTGCCCTTCCAGGTGGGCGCCGGCTGGCAGGCCAAGGTGGTGGACGCGCGCCGCCAGGCGCAATTCCTGACGCTGGATTACTCCGACAACCCGCAAAAGCCTCAGCTTTTCCTCGGCAACGCCGTCACCCTGCAGCAGCTGCGCATGGAGCGCTTGCGCGATGCGCGGATGATAGAAGAAGCCACCGGCAAGCTGAAAGGCAGCGTCGCCTCGCTGGAATGCCCGTCCTGCGCCGCGCCGCTGAGCTACCGCGCCGGCGCCGCCACCCAACTGGTTTGCGGCCACTGCCACACCCAGGTGGACGCCAGCGGCGACCAGGCGCTGGCGCTGAGCAAGGCGCAACAGCGGCTGGACGCGCCGCTGACGCTGGAGCTGGGCAAGACCGCCACCATAGACAAGCTGCCGTGGACGCTGACCGGCGCGCTGGTGTGGGCCGAGGAAGAGGACGCCGACAGCCGCTGGTGCGAATACCTGCTCTACAACGTGGACAAGGGCTTCCGCTGGCTGGTGGAAAGCGGCGACGGCTGGTTTATCGGCGAGTTGATGGACGTGTGGGTGGACAGCTTGCGCGCCGATTACGCGATGCTGGGCAACAAGGCCTATCAGCGCGCCTATCCCGACTACGCCGCCCGCATCGTCTACGCCGCCGGCGCCTTCCCCTGGCGCGCCCAGTTGGGCGATCAAGCGCTGCTCAGCGAATACCAGATCTCCGGCGGCCAGAAGCGCTTGTCGCGCGAACTCTCCGCGCAGGAACTGAGCTGGAGCTGCAGCCGCCTGGCCACCTCGGTGGAGGTCGGCCGCTGGTTTGGCAGCGCCACGCCGATCGAACCGGGTTTTTCCGCCGCCGAGGACGACGGCGAGGATTTGAAGGCCATCGCCTTCAAATTCGGCCTGGTGCTGTTATTGATCAACCTGCCGCTGGCCTTTCTGGGTCAGGATATCGGCGATGGGCTGCTGATTTGCTTCTTCGCCTGCTGCGTGCTGGCGATACCGCTCAAGCAGAAGGAATGAAGGCCGATGTCGCCAGGACTCTATAAAGCGTTTTGCCTGCTGGTGATCGTGATCACCACCATGCTCAACTTTTCCAATATGGACAGCGGCGGCTCCAGCTCCCGCAGCTGGAGCAGCGGTAGCGGCGGCGGCTCCTCCGGCTGGGGCAGCGGCGGCGGCCATAAATGAAGACGGCGATCGGCCGGCATCTGCTGGCGGATTTTCACGGCTGTCCGCCGCAGCGCCTCTGCGACCCGGCCCAGGTGGAACAGGCGCTGCGCCAGGCGGCGCAGGCCGCCGGCGCCACCGTGCTGGCCGGCCATGTCCACCACTTCGGCGAAGCCCAGGGCGTCACCGGCATCCTACTGCTGATGGAGTCCCACCTCAGCATCCACACCTGGCCGGAACACGGCTACGCCGCGCTGGACCTGTTCATGTGCGGCCAGGCCCGCATCGACGCCGCGCTGGCGCGGCTGCGCGAGGCGCTGCAACCGGCCGAGGTCCACAGCCAGCTGCATCGACGCGGCGAACTGGCCGCATCGCCCATTCCCGATATCGCTAACAGCAATACGCGAGAACAGGCTTAGCGCTTGTTCAAAGTCTCGCGAGCCAGAGCGAGACAAGGCAAAAACGAGCGAAAAAACAGAATGTACGAGTGGCACATGAGCATTTTGAGCTTGTTTTTAACCCTGTACCGCCTCAGCGAAGCAGGTCGTGAACAGGTTCTTAAACCTTTCTCTTATTCCACCAGCTCCAGGCTCACCGAACCGTCGCCATGCTCCGCCGCCAGGCGGAACTGCGGCTGGCGCGCCAGATAGCGCAACGCGCCGGCGCCAGTGTCGAAGCGCATGGCGACGCCGGCCACCGGCAGGATGCGCCAGGCCGGCTTGGCCGCCGGGTCCACCACCTTGCGCTCGGCCAGATAGGCGGCCACCGCCGCGCGGTTTTCGTCCGGCGAATCCACCACCACGCGGCTGGAGTCTATGCCGGGGAAGTGGCCGCCGCCGGAGGCGCGGTAGTTGTTGGTGGCCACCAGGAAACCGGCGTTCTCGTCTATCGGCTTGCCCTGATAGCTCAGCTTGACGATGCGATGGCTGTCCGATGCAACCAGCTTGCCGTCGGCGTCGTAGCGCGCCGGCCGGCTGACGTCGATCTCATAGCTGACGCCGGCGATGCTGTCGAAGTTGTAAGAGCGGAATTCCGGGTTCAGCAGCGGCTGGGTCTTGGGGCCCTTGGGATCGATGCGCAGGAACTGCCCGGCTGACATCTCCAGCCACTCGCGCACTTCGCGGCCGCTGACCTTCACCGCCTTCAGCGTATTGGGATAGATGTAGAGATCGGCCAGATTGCGGATCGCCAGCGGACCGGCCGGGATGTCGGTGTAGTAATTCCAGCCCTGGCGGCCGCCGGCCTTGAACGGCGCGGCGGCGGACAATACCGGCAAGCCTTCGTACTCGGTGCCCTTGATCGCGTTCTTCACATACCAGGCCTGGGCCTCGGCCACGATCTGCACCGAGGGGTCGTCCGCCGCCTGGGCGAAGTAGCTGTAAATCGGCGCGCGGGTTTCCGCCACCTTGCCGCGCACATAGTCCAGCGTCCGGCGGTGTTCGGCGGCGATCAGCTCGGCCACCTTGGGCTCGGCGGCCGCCAGCGATCGCTTGGCCTGCTTGTCGTAGACGGCGCGCAGGCCGGCCTGTTTGCCGCTGACTTTCCAGCCGCCGTCGCCCCACTCCAGCACCAGGTCCACCACGCCGATATGATCGCCCCAGCGTCCCGGCATCACCGCCGGCACGCCGTTGATGGTGCCGGCGGCCAGGTCCACCTTGGGATAGCCGGCGAAGGCGGAAGACGGGAATTCCGCGTGGGCGTGGCCAAACAAGATGGCGTCGATGCCGGCCACCTCGGCCAGGCCGGCCACCGAGTTCTCGGCGAAGCGCGCGCTCTCGCCTTTTTCGAAACCGGAATGCGGCACCGCAATCACGATGTCGGCGCCCTTCTGCTTGAGTTCGGGCAGATAAAGGCGCGCGGTGTCGACGATGTCCCTCACCTCCACCTTGCCCTGCAGATTGGCCTTGTCCCACTGCATGATCTGCGGCGGCACAAAGCCGATCACGCCGATGTTCAGCGTCTGCGGCTGGCCGTCCTCGTCCTTGAACTCCCGCTTGAGCAACACATAGGGCTGGAAATACGGCCGGCCGGTCTTGGCGTCCACCACATTGGCGTTGACATAGGGAAAGGCCGCCGTCTTCAGCGCCTGACCCAGAAAGGGCAAGCCGTAATTGAACTCGTGGTTGCCGATATTGCCGGCGTCGTAACCCAGCCAGTTGAGCACTTTGTAGGCGGGATGAACCTCGCCGGCGCGCAGCGGCTGAACCTTGGCCACCAGATCGCCCAGCGGATTGCCTTGCAACAGATCGCCGTTGTCTATCAGCAGGCTGTTGCGCACCTCTTGCCGCGCCGCGCGGATCAGCGTCGCCGCGCGCGCCAGGCCGAAGTCCTGCGTCGGCTTGTCCTGGTAGTAATCGTAATCCAGCAGGTTCATGTGCACGTCGGAGGTTTCCAGCACCCGCAGCTTCAGCGGGGCGGCCCAAGCGTTCACGGCCGTCGCGGCCAACAGGGAGGTGAGGAGGAGAGGCGCAAGTTTCACGGGACAGCCTTTTTCTGGTTTTATCGCGCCCGCATTATACGCCCGCCGTCGGCCGCTCCAGATAGAAAGCGCCCCAGGCGCACATCGCGTCTATCACCGGCCGCAGCGTGTCGCCCAGCTCGGTCAGCCGGTAATCCACCCGCGGCGGCACTTCAGCGTAAACCGTGCGCGCGATCAGGCCGTCGCGCTCCAGTTCGCGCAGTTGCTCGGTCAACACTTTCTGCGACACCCCGCCCAGCAAGCGGCGCAGTTCGCCGGTGCGCCGGCTGTCCTCAGACAAATGGCAGAGGATCGCGCATTTCCATTTGCCGCCCACCAGCCGCACGGTGGCGTCGATGGGGAAATTCAGTTCGCTCATGCGGGCACAGTTACCTCTTGGTGCTTATGAAACAAAAAAGTGCATACTTATCAACAACTTGATCCGTTGTTAGCATGCCCTCTCCCATTTTACAGGAAGCGCCATGAAAACCCTGATCATCGTTGCCCACCCCGACCTGGAACAATCCCGAATCAACCGCCGCTGGATGGCCGCGTTATGCCGGCACCCGGAGCGCTACACCGTGCACTCGTTATATCAGGCTTATCCGGACGGCAATATCGACGTGGCGCGCGAACAGGCGCTGCTGAACCGCCACCAACGCATCGTGCTGCAATTCCCGCTGTACTGGTTCAGTTCGCCGCCGCTGTTGAAAACCTGGCAGGACCAGGTGCTGGACGAGGGCTTCGCCATCGGCGCATGGCCGGAAGACTGGCGCATGCGGGACAAGCGCATCAGCGTGGCGGTGTCCACCGGCATACGCGAGCGGGACTTCGCGCCCGACGGCCGCTATCTGTACCGGATGGAGGAAGTGCTGCGGCCGTTCGAACTGACCTGCCGCTACCTCCGCGCCGAATGGCTGCCCGGCTTCACGCTGCACGGCGCCGAGCACGATCTGAGCGACGCCGAGATCGAGGCCAGCGCGGACGCGTATCTGCGGCACCTGCAGGCCGAGGCGGTATAAATCCACTCGCCATGAAAAATGCCCGGCCGGAGCCGGGCATGATCTTGTCTGGAACAGCGAACTTATTCCCGTTCCAGTTGGAATTATTCCAGCAAGCCTTCCGCCTTCAAGGCCTGCTGCACGAAGGGCAGCGCCGCCACGCGTTTCTGGAAATCGATCAGCGCCGGGAAATCGCCCAGCGAGCGCTGGACGAACTGCGCCCAGTTCAGGCAGGTGAACAGATAGGCGTCGGCCACGCTGAAACGTTCGCCCAGCAAATAGGGCGTTTTCGCCAGCTGCTGCTCCGCCAGCCCCAGGCGGCGGGTCAGCTTGTCCCAGGCCTGCTGCTTGAGTTCGTCGCTATTGGGATAGAACAGCGGCGAGAAGCCCTTGTGCACCTCGGTGGAGATATAGTTCAGCCACTCTTGCAGCCGGTAGCGCTCCAGCGTGCCGTTGGCCGGCGCCAACTGCTTGGCCGGCACCTGATCCGCCAGGTATTGCACGATGGCCACGCCCTCGGCCAGCAGTTCGCCGTTGTCCAACTGCAAGGCCGGCACATAGCCGCGCGGATTGATGGTGGAGAAGTCCACCCCGCCCTCGGTCAGATGCGGCTGAACCTTGAGATTGACCTTCTCGGTATCGAACGGCAGGCCGCTGGCGAACAACACGATATGCGGGGACAGCGAGCAGGCGCCGGGGGAAAAATACAGTTTCATCGCTTTTCTCCAGTTCAGAATGTCTCGGGACAAAACGCAGGATTGCGGAAAACCCGGACAGCCTGATCCAAATCGATGACAGTTGCAACCCTGCCGCCGATAGGGCCGCAGCCTCGGCGGCTCAGCCCAGCAAGGAAACGATCCAGCCCGGATGGATGTTCCAGCCGGCGAAACCCGCCAGCCAGAAAAACACGCCCAGCGCGCCAAAAGCCCAGGCGCACAAGAGCGGGATGAAATTGGCGGCCAGCGCCGCCACCGCGGCGCAGGCCACGGCGATGGACAGGCCGGCGTCGCTGACGTCGAACAGCTCATGACGAGCGTTCAACTCCTCGAAGCCCCGCTCCTTGGCCTTGGCTTTCTGCTGCAAAGCCTGAGCCTCCGCCGCGTAGCGGGCGATATCGCCTTGAATCGCCGCTTGCTCCGGCCGCAAGGCCGCCGCCGCCGCCGGATTGGCCAGCGCCAGCAAACGCGCCTGGCGCAGGCTGCTTTCCGCCAGATGCTGTTTGATCTTCTTGGATTGGTATTCGGACCAGCCGTCCACGGCGTCCGCCTTCAAGAGCTGGCGCGCCTGCACGATATTGTCGTCCTTCAGCTTGCCCAGTCCCATGAACACCGACAGCAGCACCACGGTCAGCGCCACTAGGCTGTTCAAGTACTTCTTCTCCGCTTCCACGCTGATTTCCAGTTCCATCTCACGCTCCCGGCTGACGATAGGGGGTTCCCATCGCCATAACGCAATACAGCGTCAAACCGTGGACAGGGACAATGGATCGTCAGGACGATTTTTTGGAAAACAGCCGCGGACGGGAGTCCGTTCCGGAACCGGCGGCCGCCTGCGGCCGGGTCTTCAGCGCCACGAACAAGTCTTCCACCTGCTGGCGCGCCCACGGGGTGCGGCGCAAGAAGGCCAGGCTGGATTTGACGCTGGGATCGTGATTGAAGCAGCGGATCTGGATGCGCCGGCCCAGCTCCGGCCAGCCGTAGTGGCCGACCAGCTGGTTCAGCATCTGTTCCAGCGTGACGCCGTGGGTGGGGTTCTTGGCTTGCGATGCGTTCATGATCGTGTTTTCTGGCTTGGGCGGGCGCAAGGTACACTGGAGCATTTGCTGCCCACCGAGGAGC
>NZ_JAMZGH010000026.1:0-85187 GCF_024158805.1 Chromobacterium sp. S0633
GGGCGGCGGCTGGGAAGCCCCGGCCAAGTCCTGATCCGCTACGTGCAAAGACAAACCCCGCCTTCGCGGGGTTTTTTATTGGCTAACCGCGGCATCAGGCCGGGAGAGCCGGCCACACTACATGGTCAAGGTCCGGCACGGACTCGGGCATATCCCGCAGTTGCTTGCGGTAGGCCTGCCAGGCGGTTCGCTGCTCGGCGCTGTACGGCGCGTCCGGCAACTGGGTTTTGTCGGACGCGGCTAGCAGGCGGTCACGCTCAATACGCAGCAGCTCCAACTTGGCTGCACGAATCAGCTGGCTCGCAGTGGCCGCGTCGACGTCTAGTTCGGCCAATTGGTCGGCGGGCACATTGATCATGCCGTTAGGCAGTTTGGCAATCATCAGCATCGGAATCTCCTGGAGTTAAGCGGTCGGCGCGTCGACAAAGGCGTTCAGGGTTTGCGGCGGCGCAACGCGGCTGGCCAATGCAATCGGCTCGACCTCCCAGCGCACATTCACATGCGGTCCATTCGCAATTTCGCGCGCGCCGCCCTTGCCATCATGAAAACCAAAATCCAGCGGCTGATTGGAAATCACGCGATAATTCAAACCGCCGCCACGCAGATATGCGCCACTTAGCACCATATTGCATGCAGCAAGCGTCCCCTCCGGAATACTGTTGTACACCGGCTTATTCATGTCTATCCGATATTGCTTGCAATACATCGCATGAGAAACATGCGATACCGTCGGGTTATAAGTTTCGCTGAAGCGCTTGATTTCGAGAAACTTGGCGTCCCCGCCCCAAGCCACGTCGCTTCCCTCCATTTCCAGCAACAACCCAGCCTGGTGCACGCTGCTGGCATTCAATGGCCGCTCCGTCTCGGCACCATTCCATGCAAAATTACGGACGATAGACACTTGATGCGCACCACTCTCACCCGCGGCGCGAAAACGCCACCACACCGGATAGAAGAAATCCTTGCTGCCGCCGATGGTGAAATCGATGACGATGCGGCGTTCCGGGGTGTTTTCCTTACGCCAAGCCTCCATTTGCTGAATCTTGACATCCACGCGTCGATCGATATCGGCAATCTTGCCGTTTACCGTGCCGGTCAGCGCGTTCGACGCCTGTACCAGTTCCGCGATATTGCTTTCCAAGCTCATCATGCTCTCCAATAGTTCATCACAGAGTTCGGCCGGGACCCTGGGTCCGACCATGCTTTTCGTCCACAGCAAGAAAGGTATGAACGAACTCGAGACTGACAAGGAAGCATTCTGGCACTGGCAAAATGCGCTGTATCTTAAAACATTTTAAAAAAGCAAAGGAAGCCACCTCCCCAAGTGGCTTCTTATTCATCCCTTCCAATCAGGGTTGAATTTTCTCAAGCTCGTCGAAGTCTGGGTTGGCACCACCTCTCCAAGCCAGAACCGCATCGATGAATGTACCCATTGCTTCGACCTCCTCCTTTTTTCCTCTACGCACGATGTTCAACTGTTGTTGGATGCTATAGGCGCTAAGGATTTTCCCCTCCGCCGCTGCCCGCAGATAATGATCAGCATCCACCTCCGGCACCTCGGTGCCTTCTGTATAATCAAACCAGCCGCCATCCAAATTCAGGCAGGCCGCTCCTTCATCAAATTCATTAATATTTTCAATATAGTCCATGATGTTTCTCCTTAACTAAAAACGATTGTCGCGTTGGCATTACCTGCCACACCGCTACTCACCGGGGAGTACTTGACTTTGTTTTCTATTGATTTGGCAGAGCTACCTGTCGCATTGATGAATCCTCCGTTGGTTGCCTCATAAGCGATGACCGAACAATGACTGGCTGAGCTACCAACCACGCTAGCCAGACCCGCCAGATCAACATAGAAACCCTTCTCAACATTTTGAATAGCCAGATCACTACCAAATACAGCGCCTTGATACCGTGCGCCAATACCTACCTTACAATCCTTGATTGCAGAAGGCTCCCCATCATTTGGGTGAACCTCCACTTTAGAACCGGAACTGCTGTAAATACCATAATTGGCACAATCTCGGATTTGTACTCCATAGGCAAAAACAACACTATTCTTGCCGGCAAGGCACCCCGTATCACTGCACTGGCTAATCACAGCACGATGCGCTGTTACAAAAGATTGATAGTCAGCCTTGATTCCAATGGTTATGACTTTGACACCATCAGGCCTGACACTTACAAACTGCTTCCCCCTTCCTTTTAACTTCACGTCATCAACAGTCGCTCGAGAAAAATCATGCACCAATATTCCATGACCGCCAAAATCTGTTACCTTTAAACCAGGGCAAAAATAAAGACTGCCATAAATCAATTCAACACCATTATGCACACCTTCTATTTGTATAGAGTTAGGGTCGGACACCACATAAGCTCCTCTTTGCAAATTCACGCCACGCCAAGTGAAATTTTTATCGGCATCGTTCTCTCCGACAATTTTAAACCCACTAAAATTGACCCCCCGCACCCCATTAAAAATCACCCCATGAGAAAGCTTGGCGTTATCCGGCACAAACTTAAGCACACATGCCTCCGGGTTTTTGATATTGCCTTCAATCCTGATCCGATGCGCATAGGGCTGCCCTCTCAAATGAATTGAAGTACTGGTGTGCACCCCGTCACTCACTTTAATTTTCACATCATGTCGCAATACCTTGCCACTCAAGGATGTCCACGCCTCATAAATCGTCTTGAAGGGCTTGCCCGGTCCCACTTCCAGAATCTGGCTGGCCGTGGTTCCCCAATTGGCCATCGTGCTGTCCATTTTAGCGACTTGAACATCCACCCTTTTATCAATAGCGCCGATCTTGCCATTGACAACTCCAGTCAATGCATTTGCTGACTTGACCAGATCTGCAACATTGCTTTCCAAGCTCATCTCTTTCTCCTTAAAGTCAAACAACAACACACAGCCATTTCGGCTGACATCAAAACCGCCTTTACCAACACTCTTTCATGACAAGTCCAGCAATTAATGAATATTTAAATTAATAAATTCAATAAATGGCGAACTAAACAGCGGATCAGCGTATTCATGAGATAGGCGGGGAAGCCCTGCGACAAGTGCTGGATGCTGTCTCTTTACCGCATGCGATGTGCCAGCAACATCAGCACAGCTCGCCTAGACGGCTCAAAATAGTTTCATCCTCAACGCTTGGCTGCCCGCCGCCCCCCACGATCCGTTGGCTCAAATGCCCAGATGTTGTTTCACGAGCAAATGCTGGAGACTGACGATGGCCGCCGCGTTGGCAGTGGCCAGTTCCAGGCCAGCGCGTTTATCGGCGGCATGCTCCTGCTCCAATGCTCGGCTTTGGCTTTGCAGGGCGACCACCTGCGGTTCCAGCGCCTGCTGCTTGTCCGCCTGCGCGCGGATGCGATCGTCGCGCTCCAAACCGCGGGTGGCCTCGCTGATCTGGGCGGCGGCCAAAGCCGCCAACTCACTGGCCAAACTCAAATTGAGGCCGGCGCCGCTGGACTGGATGGTGACGCTGTCCGGCGGCAGCGCGTTCAAGGCCAGGTCATAAGCCAGCAGCAATTGCACATCGGCGGCCTTATAGGCCAGCGCCGCCTTCGGGTCCGACCAGACCGCCAGCAAAGTGCCGTCCGCCAGGATGAAGCCGATCTCGCGCACCCAAAACGCCTTGTCGTCGTCGGCGATGGCGGTCAGATGGATCTGGGTATTGCCCAGCCGTTCGCCGCCGGCGATAGGGTAGCGCGCCTGTTCGCCGCGCAATTTGGTCTGGCTCTGCGCAGGTGCGTAAGCGCCGTCGCCCAAGGCGATGTGAGTGATCTGCGCGGACACGCCGTCATTGCTGGCGCGCCAGATCGCGGCCAGGCCGGCGGCGGTGATAAGAGGTGCTAAGGGGGTGCTCACAACGATGCCTCCATGGTGACGTGGACCACGCCATAGATCTGCGCGGCGGATGAAAGGGTCAGCGGCTGCTGCGGCGCCAGCCGCATCGGCGCCGTCTCGGCGCTGCGGCGGATCAAGGCGCGCGCCTGAGCGGCCGAAGCCAGGCCCAAGCGGCCGTTGAAGCGCGCGCCCAGCTTGAAGCGATAAGTGCTGCGCGCCGGCTTGGCGAGCTCCACCATGCGCCGCAGCCGGCGGTAAAGCTCGGGATTCAACAAGGCCTGGCCGGGCAACAGATTGTCGTTGGCCCAGGCGGTCAATTCGAAGGTATAGGGCGCGGCCGGCGGCTGGCGCTGCCACCACTCCTCCAGTTCCACCGTCACGCCGAGGATGCGGAACACTTCGCGCAGCGCCCAGGGCGTGCCCTTGTGGCGGTGCAGTTCTATGCTCTGCTTGATCAGATCTCGGCGCTGCCGCTCGCTCTGGGTCAGCAGCCAGCCTTCATCGCCGTCGATATGAAATTGCTCGGCCAACAGGGGCAACAGCTCCGGCTTGGCCGCGTCCACTAGATAAACCAGCAAGCCGCCTGGGTCGATGTCGCCCAAGCGTTCGCTCAGCCGGGCCAGCGGGCCGAAGCGCGCGTCGCGCGCCAGCAGATTGGGGGTCACATCAGCCATCCTGGCCTCCGGTCATTTCCAGCTGAATGCCGGTGCAGTGCGACCAGCCCTGCGGCGGCACCACCTGGGTGGCGGCCGGCTCCAGCAAAGTCACCTGGTAAACGCCGGACACCGACAGCGTGGCGATCAGTTGCGACGGCACGATGTCGCGGCCCAAGCGCTCCGCCTGCGCCTGCACGAAAGCGCCGACGGCGGCCTGCGCCTGCTGTTGCACGGTTTTGGGATCGACATCGCGATACGGCGTCAGCCGCGCGCGCACCCGGTAGCCGTAATCCTCCGGCGGCAAGACCTCCACCAGATCGGTCAGCGGCCGCACCCGGTCGGCGCTGCAGGCGGCGGCCACCACGCTGAGCAGGCTGTCCGGCGGCATGCCGGTCTTGGTCAGCGGGTATAGCCGCACCACGCCGGGCGGCACCTGATTGGCGCTTTGCAATTCGCCGTTCTGCTGTTGCAGGCTGGCGCTGATCACCGCCACGTCGGCGATGTCCTGATGCGCGCGCAGCGCGTGGTGACGATAGGAGGCGGCGCTGCCGGCCACGCTGAACGACTCCGGCGCCAGCCTAATGCGCGCGCGCAAACGCTCGTCGTCCTCGGCGTCGGCACCGCCGGCGCTGGTATCGATATTGACCACGCTGGCGTCCACGTCCAGTTCATCCACCAGAGCATTGATCTGGCCCGGCACAAAGCCGTTGCCGGCGGCGCCGGCCTCCACCGCGCTGACCGGCACGTCGACGCTGCTGCTGCCGGCGGGCGCAATCTGGCTGGCCAGCGTTTGGAACTGCACGCCGCCGCCGGCCACCAGGGTCTGCGCCGGAATCAGCTGCGCCAGCGCCAACGGCTGGGAGAAGGCGATGCGCACCGTGCAGCGCGCGTGCTGGGCCGGCAAGCGGCTGACGCCGACCAGTTCGCCCAGGTAGTCCAGCATCGGCGCGCGAGCGAAGGCCACCAGGTTTTGACGGCCGGCGTCGTTGAAGGCGGCGCGAACCACGCTTTCGCGATAGGCGATCAAATCGATCAGCAAACGCTCCACCTGGCCGGGATAGAGCGTCTTGCCGCTCATCTTCTGGTAGGCGTCGATCAGCTCGGCGGTGACGAGATGCGGATCGTCATCAATGAACTTGGGCAAGTCTGGGGTCATGGAATAACGTCCTTGAATGGGGAGCGGCGGCGGCCAGACGCGGCCGCCGCGGGGCGCCGAAGAGGAAGCGGATGGCGAAATGATCCGCCATCATGCTCCCCGCCGGCTTTTAAAGCCGTTTGGAAAAGAACTTGAACAGACTGCCGGCGCGACCGGCTTCGGCTTCCGGCAAGGCGGCGGCGAAATCGCCGGCGGCCAGCTGCTGCAGCCGGGACACGGCCTCGTCGGTCGCCGCGCGCGCCGCCGTCTCATCCGCGGCCTGACGCACCGCCTCCTTGCCCTTCAGCCGCGCGTCGCGGATCGCGTACAGCGCCTGTTCGCAGGCGGCCGCCTTGGCTAGGATGCTGTCCGCCGCCTGCTGGCCGTCCCAAGCCTTGGCTTCGGCCCAGGAGCGCACCGCCGGCGGCGCCTCGCCCTTGTAAGCGGCGTCCTTGAACGCCTGCGCCTCGGCGGCGGCGCGCTGGTATTCGGCCAGACGCGGCGGCGAAATCGCATGCCAGTTGGCAATCGCGTCCGCCTCGGCGTCCAGGCGCGCGCACTGCGCCAATTTATGCTGCTCCAGCCGCTCGGCTTGCAAGGCGGCGTCAAATCGCCATTCTGCACCGGTCCACACATGATTGTCGGAAGGCTGGGCCGGACGCAGCTCGCCATCGTAAGACAGCAGGTTTTCCACCATTCTCATCGCACCACCTCCCAAGTCAGCAAGGCATTGACGCAGTTGCTGTAACTGATGGCCAAGCCGTTGTCGTAATCGGCGGGCAACAGGTTCTTGGTGCCCTCCCCCATCAAATGCTCATCGCCGTTTGCGCCCGCGGCGTCGCCGATTTGATGCTCCATCTGCAAGACCTGCCACATCGACTTGCCGGCGATGTGCTCGAACATGCCGGTGCAGGTGGACACCACCATATCGCCCACCACGTTATTGGACGTGATGAGCACGGCGGCGGGGCCCGTCCAGTTCGAGTAACTGGACATGTTCGCCGTACCGCCGCCGGTGCCGGTAGGGCAGCCCAACCAATAGGCGGCGCCCGTCCAGCCCCCGCTGCCATGGCTAATTTGCGAAATTTGCGTCGGATGCGGCGTGATCGTCGACGCGGTGATCCGCCCGGTTTTGATGAAGGGATCGAACGGCAGATAGACGGTGCCGGAGCCATTCATCGTCGCGGACCAGCTGCTTGCGCCGCGATTGATCACTTTTTGCACAACGGGCGCGCTGCCGGCCGCGCCGGTGATCACCCTGGCCAAACAGATATCCAAGGCCGTGGAGAAAAAACCGCCTCCCGCCGCGCCATTGGCGGCCCCCTTCAAGGACGCCGGCGCCGCGTCCGTCAACGCCCCTTTCTGCACATAGCAAGTCAAGGTGCCGGACACAATCTGGCCGCGCAGGAAGTACTCGCTGCCGGGCGCCAATACCGGGCTGGTCCAGGCGCTGGTGACGAAGGTTCCCGCTTTACCGGCGCCGGATTGAGTGTCCTGCCCCAGGCTGATGGCGATGCCGGCCGGCACCGACACCGTGCCGCCCTGGCCCGCCACCGCTGCCACGGTCATCGCCATCCGGTTGTCCGCCGTCGCCACGCAGGGCAGCGGCAAGGCGGTCAGGGGCAAGTCCCGCTTCGCCAACTCCTCGGCGATGCGCTGCTCCACCGCGGAGCGCGTGGCCAGCACCACGCTGGGGTCCACCAGCAGGGTGACCGCCGCGGTGTTGGACACTTCCAAAATCATCCGCACATAGAGCTGCTTATTGGAGCCGGCCGCCAGCAGCGGCTTGTAACTCTCGGGAAATTTGCCGACGGCGATCAGATCGCCGCGGCTGTCGAACAGGCCCACCTCGCGGATGTAAAAACCGCCCACCGTATCCGGCAGCACCGCCTCCGCCACCACCCAGTTGGGGTTGTTTGGGTCCACCGCCAGGTGGTTGAGCGCGCCGCGCCAGGTTTCGTGCTTGAGCGCGGTCTGGCTCTCGCTGGGCGTGTAATACCCGCCGTTGTCGCCGTCGCCCACCGCCATCTGGCTGATCTGCAGCGGCGCGCCGTTGGCTTGCGCCGCCGCCAGCTTGGCCTTGCCGCTGGCGGTGAGAAGCGTGAAAAACTCATTGGCCATCGATTGCTCCTGGAAAAGATTCAAGGGGTCTCATGCTGCGGGATAAAGCGTGACCGTCTCGACGCTGGCGTGCGCCAGGCCCAGCGTCACCGGCGCCTGCTGCCGCAGCGCCGTCGTCTGAAACGGATAGACAGTAGCGGTCTCCACGCTGTCTAACGCCAGCGCGGCGTTCAAGCTGGCGCGCTGCTCCAGCGACACCGGCTGGAACGGCAGCACGGTGGCCAGTTCGCCGGCCTGGGTGGCCAAGGTCAGCACCGGAACGGCGCTGCGGTTGCTCAACACCAGCGCCAGCCGCTCCAGCACCGAGCGGGCGTTCTTGTACTCGTTGATCATCGCCTCCAGCGCCGCCAGCGTGGCGGCGTCTATGCCGCGGGCGGCCAGGTCGATTTGGATTTTGAAGTGATAAGGCTTGCCGCCGTATTCGAACCATTCGCTGATCTGGCCGGACAAGGCCAGCGTGGCCAGCACCTGTTGCAAGGACCAGCGCGTGCCCTTGCTGCGGTGCAGGTGGATGGACTGTTTGATCAGCTCGCGCCGCTGGCGCTCGCCCTGGCTCAGCCGCCAGCCCTCGTCGCCGGCGACATGGAATTGCTCGGCCAGCGCCGGCAGCCAGCCGGCGTCCACCTGATCCACCAGATAGACCAGCAAGGTGCTCAGATCGGCGTCGCCCAAGCGGGTGGTGAGCTGCGCCAGTTGGCTGAAGCGTTCGTCCTTGGCCAACATATTGGGCACGGTTCCGCTGCCCGTAGCCGCCGCGCTCATAGCCGCAACTCGGTTTCGCGGATCACGCCGTCGGCCAGCCGCCATTGCACGCTGAGCCGCGCGTCGCCGTTGCCGCCCACGCTGTAGAACACTCGCGCCACGGCGACGCGCGGTTCGCCGTACAAGGGGTGGCTGATCGCCTCCACCGCCTCGCGCACCACATGCGGCCGGGCCCGATCCACCGGGTAGTCCAGATAACGGAACAAATCGCTGCCAAACTCCGGCCGCAGCGGATCGCTGCCCTTGGGCGTGCCCAAGATGATGCGCAAGGCCTGATGGATGTCGTCGAGGTTTTCGACGATGTCAGCGGGGGATGCCTGATCGCGGGCCTGCAAGGCCGGCTGCCAGTGCAAGGAGGAGATGTCGGATATGCGGGTCATGGGCCTATGATGCCGCAAGGCCCGCCGCGGGGCTTTTAAAGCCGGTTAGGGAAACAATTGAATTACAAGGACAATTTCGCGGATGCCGCCGCATCCGGCGCAAGCCTTGCCTCCATGCCTTGACCCTCCGCACCCGGTCGGCAACAATCCCCCCGTTGCCGCCCACATGCGGCACACGGGATTGGCGTCCCGTTGCTATGAAATTACGCAAGCAGTACACCCATGGCTCTGCCAACTTGGCAGGCGTGTGGTGGGAGAGTGCTATGCACTCGCCGGTTTCATAGCTCGGTACGCCAATCCTGCCACGCGCCTGCCCAATACCTCAGCCTTCCCCGGCAGGTGGTTTATCTTGTGTCACAGCAGGAGAAACACCATGCAACAGCCTCAAAACTTTCCCCCGCGCCGTCGCTACAAATTGAACGCCCTGGGACAACAGGAAGCGCTGCTCCCCTTCGTCCGCTTCTGCCCCGGCCGCACCTACCCGCATTACTGGCAAATGCCCACGCCCAGCAAGGATCTCCTCGCCGACCACGCCTATGGCCGCGAATGCGCGGCTCACCTATTGCAATGGCTGAAGGACAACCGGGAATACGTCGGTAAAGGCCTGCTCAGCCGCGTGGCGCGCGACATCGATTTTGACGACCGCGACGGACGCGGCCAGTGGATGGGCTTCTTCAACTATCTGGAAATCATGATGCTGCTGGGCGCTGACCGGGTCCGGGTTTACCGCCATGTAGACAGCCAACACCAGATCTACCTGGCGCTGGGACAGCGCTTCAGCCTGGAAGCGCGCTTCCGCCGCATCCGCCTGCGAAACCGCTAAGCGTCTTGCGGTGGGTATCGCTGCGCTCCACCCACCCTACGGCGGATGGTTTGGTCGGGGGTATTTGTAGGGTGGGTGGAGCCGTAGGCGATACCCACCAAACCCCGTCACCAAGGCCCAAGAATCGATCCCATCACGTTTCCGCGTGGGTATCGCTGCGCCCCACCCACCCTATGATGGATGGTCTTGTAGGGTGGGTGGAGCCGCAGGCGATACCCACCAAACCCCGCCGCCAAGATCCAAGCATCGGTCCCATCGCGTTTCCGCGTAGGCATCGCCGGGCTCCGCCCACCCTAGGGCAGGAGGTTTGTCGGACGGATGACGCCTTCAGAAACGGGCTGTTGAAACCAAGGCCTCCGCCTGTTCAAGCGCCGCAGGCCAGGCGTACTTGCTCCAGCAATGCGTCCGCCCGCGCCCAGTCGCTGTAGCGGCTCGGGCGCGCCGCGGCCTCGTAATCCCGCATGGCCCCATCGATATAGTCTTGCAGGCCCGGCGTGGCCGGGCCGTACTCCGGCGCGCCGCCGGCGGTTTTCAAGGCCAGCAGGCCGGCCAGCTCATCGCGCAGCCGGACATCGTCCAAAGTCCCAGCGACCAATTCCGCCAGCGCCAGCGGCGGCATGCCGCGCCGCGTCTTCACCCATTGCGCCGCCAGCAAGGGTCGCAGCACGTACAGGTATTTTTTCAGTCGCAGTTGTTGTTCGAGCTTGCGGCCGCGGTAGTTCTTGCGCGCCACGGACAGATAATGCCAATAGGCCGCCTCTCCGGCGAAGTGCTCCGGCCCCAGATCCCGCAAGACCCGGCAGGCCGCCGGGTGCTGGCGGTAGACCTGCGGCGAGGCCAGCCACTCCAGCAGCGCGGCGTTGCCGCCCAGGCTCAGCCGCAGCGCCTTGCGCAGCTCCCAGCCGCTGATGTCCAGCCCGTCGGCCAGCGGTAGTTCGATCACGTCGCGCCGGTCGCCGGTCTCGTACCACGCTTCCGGATGCAGGTAGACGAAGCGCACATCGTAATCGCTGTCCGGCGCGGCGTAGCCCCAGCAGCGGCTGCCGCCTTCGGCCGCGTAAAGGATGCGCACGCCGTGGCTCGCCTCCACTTGTTCCAAGCGCGCCAGCACCAGCCGCCGCGCGGCCTCCGCCGGGCGCTCGGCATGGTCCGGGCGGGCGCATGCTTCCATCGACATGCTTTGATTCTCCCTGTCTCGCCGCGGCGCGCCGGAAGATGGCGCGCCGTCCCGCCGATTGCAAAATTTCCCTTTACCCCATTTACGCTATTTAATACAAATGGCGGCATGCCGTTGGAAACCGATGCCGCCGGCGGGCCCACACCATAATAACCGGGCCGGGAACCGGCGTCCGCTCGCAACGGCTTTTGGGGAAGAACACATATGAAGCGATGGGGACAACCATGATCACCACCATCAAGGGCAAGATTCTGGCCAGTTCCGGCCTGCTGATCCTGATCGGTTTTTGCGTGCTGGCCGGCGTCAATATCTACGCCAGTTATCAGAGCGCGGAGAAGGCGGTGCTGGACAACGCCAAGCTGTTGGCCGAAAGCGAGGCCGGCCAGGTGCAACGCTTGCTGGGCAAGACTTACGATTCGGCCCAGGTGGTGGCTGAATCCGCGGTGGCGGTCAAGCACAATCTGCCGCCCAACGCCCGCCAGCTGGTATCCGACATCGTCAAAGGCCAGTTGCCCAATAATCCGGACGCGGTCGGCTATTGGGCGATCTGGGAGCCCAACGCGCTGGACGGCCGCGACGCGGAGCTGGCCGGCAAGGAGCACAACGACAAGACCGGCCGCAGCGGCGTGTACTGGTATCGCAAGAGCGGCAAGATCGACGTGGTGTGGGGCGGCGAGGGCGTGGACGACAGCGCCTACTACACCGAGCCGCGCAAGACCGGCAAGCCGATGCTGACCGAGCCTTACGTCGATCCCGACATCAAGATCCTGATGGGCACCATTTCCTTTCCCCTGTCGAGCAACGGCAAGGTCTTGGGCGTGGCCGGCTGCGATATCGCGCTCGGTCATTTGCAGGAGCTGGCCGCCAAGGTCAAGCCTTATCAGAGCGGCTTCATGAGTTTGTATTCCAATAGCGGCGTGCAGCTGGCCGGCCGCGACCCGGTGCTCAACGGCAAGGCGGACGCCGGTCTGCCGGCGGCGGCCAAGACGGCGATCAAGGGCGGCCAGCCGGCGGAGTACGACAGCGACGACGGCTTCCGCCACTTCATCATGCCCATCACCGTGGGCGAGGCCGGCATGCCGTGGGCGGTGCGCATTTCCATCCCTTTGAGCGAGGCGTTCGCGCCGGTGCGCGCGGCTAGCTGGCAGTCGGCCTTGATCAGCCTGGGCATTCTGGCGCTGATCCTGTTGCTGCTGGGCGCCACGCTCAGCCAGTTGCTGCGCCCGCTGGGCCGGCTGCAATCGGCGATGAGCGAGCTGGCCTCAGGCAGCGGCGATCTGACCCGGGCGCTGCCCATCGCCAGCCGCGACGAGATCGGCCTGGCCGCCGGCGCGTTCAATACCTTCACCGGCTCGCTGCGCACGATGATGCTGGACGTGCGCCGCCACGCCGGCGATGTGCTGGGTTCGGTGCGCCAGTTGTCCGGCGACGTGGATCAGATCCGCGGCAGCTCGGCGCGCCAGTCCGAGGCCGCCAACGCCACCGCCGCCAGCGTGGAGCAGTTGTCGGTCAGCGTCAGCCACATCGCGGAATCGGCGCGAGTGGCGGAGCAGCGCGCGCGCGAGGCCGATACGCTGTCCAGCGAGGCTTCGGCCAATGTCGACGCCACCGTGCGCGAGATCGGCCGCATTTCGCAGACGGTGCGCGAGCTGGCCGAGGTGCTGAGCGGCATGCAGCAGCGCTCGGACCAGATCAGCGGCATCGTGTCGGTGATCCGCGACATCGCCGACCAGACCAATCTCTTGGCGCTGAACGCGGCGATCGAGGCAGCGCGCGCCGGCGAGATGGGCCGCGGCTTCGCGGTGGTGGCGGACGAAGTGCGCAAGCTGGCCGAGCGCACCGCTCAGGCCACGCTGGAAATCTCCGGCGTGATCCAGACCATGCAGCAGGACACCACCAAGGCCTCCGACAGCATGGACGGCGCGCTGCGCCAGGTGGACCAGGGGGTGAAGCTGGCCGAGGAATCGGCGCAATCGATCCAGCAGATCAGCGGCCACGCCCAGCAAGTGGTGGAATCTGTGGGCGACATCGCCGCCTCCACCTCCGAACAGTCCAGCGCCAGCCAGGAAATCGCCCGCCACATCGAAAACATTCACGGCATGTTGCTGCAAACCGACGAATCCATCAGCCAGGCGCAGCAGGCCACCACTTTGTTGGCGCGTCTGGGCGAGGAGCTGGATTCCCTGATTGGAAAATTCAAGCTGTAGCCGCGGCTTGGTCGGATTTTTTGATCGACTCTTGCGGTTTTTTGCGCTTTTTTCGCGCCGCCCCGGCCCGTATAGTCCGTTCATGGCCGGCCGCCCTCCGCGGCCGGCGTCATCAATCAAGGCCGGCGCGCCGGCAGGAGAACGCAAGATGGACAAATGGATCGCATTGCTTGCCCGCGTGCTGTTGGCTCAGGTCTTCATCCTGGCCGGGATAGGCAAACTCGGCGCCGGCTACGCCGCCACCCAGGGTTATATGGCCGCGATGGGCGTGCCCGGCTTCTTGCTGCCGCTGGTGATCGCTTTGGAAATCGGCGGCGGTCTGGCCTTGGCGCTGGGCGTGCAAGCGCGCTGGGTGGCCTTGCTGCTGGCCGGTTTCTCGGTCGCCTCGGCGCTGCTCTTCCACTGGGAACCGGGCAATAGCCAGCAAATGATCCAGCTGACCAAGAACCTGGCCATGGCCGGCGGCCTGCTGATGGTGTTCGCCCACGGCGCGGGCAAGCTGTCCTGGGACGGCCGCAAGGACTAAGAGCCTGCTCAAAATGTGCCGCGCGTCGGCGGGAGAGTGAGGCAGGAGCGTTGAACAGGCTCGGCACCGGCCCGGGCCGCGACGGCCCGCCCTCCTCTTGCCCGCCGACTCGTGCCACAATGCCGCATTGCATTGAATCGAGCGCGCCATGTCCCTGCATTTCCACGTGATTCCGGTCACGCCGTTTGCCCAGAACTGTTCCATCCTGTGGTGCGACGCCAGCGGCCGCGCCGCGGTGGTGGACGCCGGCGGCGATATCGAACGCATCGCCGACTGGACCGCCCGCCAGAACCTGACGGTGGAAAAACTGCTGCTGACCCACGGCCATATCGACCACGCCGGCGGCGCCGCGCGCCTGGCCGAGCAACTGGGCGTCAAGATAGAAGGCCCGCAGCGCGCGGAAAGCTTCTGGCTGGATCAACTGCCTCAGCAAGGCCATATGTTCGGCTTTCCGCGCAGCGAGGCGCTAACGCCGGACCGCTGGCTGGAGGAAGGCGACACTGTCAGCGTGGGCGAGGAAAGCCTAAACGTGATCCACTGCCCCGGCCACACCCCCGGCCATGTGGTGTTTCACAGCCCAAGCGCGCGGCTGCTGATCGCCGGCGACGTGCTGTTCCAGGGCTCGATCGGCCGCACCGACTTTCCAATGGGCAATCACCAGCAACTGATCGACGCCATCCAGCAAAAGCTGTTCCTGCTGCCGGACGACACCACGGTGGTGCCGGGCCACGGCCCCTTGACCACCCTAGGCGAGGAAAAGCGCAGCAACCCCTATGTGGCCAACCCTCGCTACCGCTGAGCCGCGATGCCTCCCGAATTTGAACGCAAGGTGATCGCGCTGCTGCTGGCGCTGCCGCCGGGCCGGGTCACCACTTACGGCGCCCTGGCGGAACAGGCCGGCTATCCGCGCCATTCACGCCACGTCGGCCGTTTGCTCAGCCATTTGCCGGAAGGCCTCAGCGTGCCCTGGTTTCGGGTGCTGGGCGCCGGAGGGCGCATCTCGCGGCCGGGCAGCGAGCAGGCCGACTGGCAGCGCTTGCTGCTGGAAGAAGACGGGGTGGAATTGAGTGCGGCCGGCAAAGTGGATTTAAGGCGTTACGGCTGGCCGGACGCGCATTTTTGTAGCAAAAAACTGTAGTTCCACAACATTTAATGTTTCATGCCAAATATCTATAGCTCAAAATACATCGCATTTACATAAAATGACAAAAATGCGACAGGCGCATTGTAAATACTTTGCAAACGAATATTTCTGAGCTAGTCTGCGCCCGCGCCGACAGGTCTGTCCGCGCGCACTACACGCTACACGCACAATATTCTGGTGAAACAATGAAAACTCGCAATCTGCTGCTGGCCCTGGCTCTGGTGGGCGGCTGTACCCTGGCGCAAGCCGGTGATTACTCCTTCGGCAATGTCAGCTTCAACCAGCTGAACTGGTCGCCGAGCACCTTGGATCGCACGCAAGCCGGCCCGTTCGGCGCCAAGCGCAACTTCCAATACCTGGAAGCCGAAGGCGGCATCGGCCGTTCCTGGGGCGATGTTTACGGCTTCTTCGATCTGGAGAACTGGAACCGCAACGACAAGGAAATGCCGGCAGGCGATCGTCGCTACACCACCAAGGTAGTTGCGCGTTTCAACCTGGCTGAAGTCGGCGGCGTGCCGGTCAAGCTGTACACCCACGTATACGATACCCGCGGCCACAATTTCTTTGACCAGAACCGCGTAGTGGGCCTGGGCACCGACCTGAGCTTCGGCAAAGTCTGGTTCAAGCCTTTCCTCGGCTTCCACCAGGAACTGAAATATGGCGTTGGCGCCAATATGAACGGCTATATGGCCGGTTATGTCGCCGGTTTCGACTTCACCGCCTTCGGCCAGCCGTTCTCGGTGACCCAGTGGCACGAAACCGAATTTGACCGCGCCAAGGAATACACCACCCTGGCCACCCCGAACGGCGTAAGCGAACGCCGCACCGGCCAGAACGGCGCCATCGGCCTGTGGTGGACCCCGGTCAAATCCATGACCGCCGGTCTGCAGTACCGCTACGCCGTCAACAAGCTGGGCGTGGCCGGCAACGAAAACGCCGTCATCTACTCGCTGAAATACAACTTCTAAGCCCTATCGGCCTGGAAATGAAAGCCACCCTTCGCGGTGGCTTTTTTTATATTGGCCTTCTCCCGCGGCAAGCTTGGCCTCAAGGCCGATTGACACCTTACTTACTAGTAAGTATCTTCAACGCCAACACCGGCAAGCCCAAGCAATCAAACACTTGCCCGCCGCGCTGGCGCCGGACGGCGGCCGCGGCCACAATGATCTGCGCGAGAAATCTACACGAGGACGAAAACATGACGGCATACCCGCACCTGTTGGCCCCGCTGGACCTGGGCTTCACCACGCTGAAAAACCGCGTGCTGATGGGCTCGATGCACACCGGCCTGGAAGAAGCCCCGCAAGGCTTTGAGAAAATGGCGGCCTTTTACGCCGAGCGCGCCCGCGGCGGCGTGGGCTTGATCGTCACCGGCGGCGTCGGCCCCAATCCGGAGGGCTGTGTCGCCGAAGGCGCGTCCATGCTGGCCGACGAGGCCGAAGTGCCGCACCACAAGCTGGTCACCGACGCGGTGCACGCCGCCGGCGGCAAGATCGCGCTGCAAATCCTGCACTCCGGCCGCTACAGCTTCCAGGAAAAATGCGTGTCCGCCTCGCCGCTGATCGCGCCGATCAACTTCTACAAGCCGCGCGAGCTGTCCGACGCCGACGTCTGGCAAACCATCGCCGACTTCGCCCGCTGCGCGCGGCTGGCGCAGCAGGCCGGCTACGACGGCGTGGAGGTGATGGGCTCGGAAGGCTATCTGATCAACCAGTTCATCGCCCGCGCCACCAATAAGCGCAGCGACGACTGGGGCGGAAGCTTTGAAAACCGCATCCGCTTCGCCATTGAAACCGTGAAAGCGGTGCGCGCCGCGGTGGGCAGCGATTTCATCATCATCTACCGGCTGTCCATGCTGGACCTGGTGCAGGACGGCAGTTCCTGGGAGGAGGTGGCGCATCTGGCCGGAGAGATCGAAAAGGCCGGCGCCACGCTGATCAATACCGGCATAGGCTGGCATGAGGCGCGGGTGCCCACCATCGCCACCATGGTGCCGCGCGGCGGCTTCGCCTGGGTCACCAAGAAGCTGATGGGCAAGGTGAAGATTCCGCTGATCACCACCAACCGCATCAATACCCCGGAAGTGGCCGAAGAGATCCTGGCCGGCGGCTGCGCCGACATGGTGTCGATGGCGCGCCCCTTCCTGGCCGATCCGGACTTCGTCAACAAGGCCGCCGCCGGCCGCGGCGACGAGATCAACACCTGTATCGGCTGCAACCAGGCCTGTCTGGACCACATCTTCCAGGGCAAGCTGACCAGCTGCCTGGTCAATCCGCGCGCCTGCCGCGAGACCGAACTGAACTACGAAAAAACCGCCCAGGCCAAGAAGCTGGCCGTGGTCGGCGCCGGCCCAGCCGGCCTGGCCTTCGCCACGGTGGCGGCGGAGCGCGGCCATCAAGTGACCTTGTTCGACGCCGCGGCGGAAATCGGCGGCCAGTTCAACGTGGCCAAGCGCATTCCCGGCAAGGAGGAGTTCTACGAAACCCTGCGCTACTTCAAGCGCAAGCTGGAACAAACCGGGGTGGAGCAGCGGCTGAACACTCGAGTGGCCGCGGCGGACCTGGCCGGCTTCGACGAAGTGGTGCTGGCCACCGGCATCGCGCCGCGCACGCCGGAGATTCCCGGCGTGGACCATCCCAAGGTGCTCAACTACCTGGACGTGCTCAAGCACGGCAAGGCGGTGGGCAAGCGCGTCGCCATCATCGGCGCCGGCGGCATCGGCTTCGACACCGCGGAATTCCTGACCCACGAAGGCCGGTCCAGCTCGCTGGACACCGCCGCCTTCATGCGCGAATGGGGCGTGGACATGGCGGTGGAGCATCCGGGCGGCCTCAGTCCGCAAGGCCCGCAACCGCACCCCAGCCCGCGCGAGGTCTACCTCTTGCAGCGCAAAACCAGCAAGGTGGGCGAAAGCCTGGGCAAGACCACGGGCTGGATTCACCGCGCCAGCCTGCAGATGAAGCGGGTGCGCATGCTGTCCGGCGTCAGCTACGACAAGATAGACGACGCCGGCCTGCACATCACGGTCAAAGGCGAGGCTCAGCTGCTGCCGGTGGACAATGTGATCATCTGCGCCGGCCAGGATCCGCTGCGCGAGCTGCAGGCGCCCCTGCAGGCCGCCGGCAAGAGCGTGCATTTGATCGGCGGCGCCGACGTGGCGGCCGAACTGGACGCCAAACGGGCGATCGATCAAGGCTCGCGCCTAGCCGCCCGCATCTGATTCCCGCCCGCCCTCTCGCCGGCCGGCCATGCCGTAAAGACATGGCCGCCGGACTGTCCTAAGCAGGCTCTCAGAACGTGTTTACGATCTCGCGAGCTAAGGCGGAACAAGGCGAAAACGGTTGAGAAAGCGGAGTGTACAGACGGTACATGAGCATTTCGAAACCATTTTCAACGCCGTATCGCCGACGCGCAGCAGATCGTAAACAGGCTCTCAGGCCCGGCTCCGCCGGGCCTGTACGCTGCCCCCGCCGTTCCCGCCCGCGCGTCCCCGCGCAAAACACCATCCTTTAGTACAGATCGGCCCTGATAAAACGTTTTAGCTCTTGTTTGACGTTCATTAATTTGTCATCGTTGCGGCCATCGAATTAATTCATATATATGACCATATGACCGACATGCGTCAGGCGGACCTCCGCCTGCCTCTGTACCAGCAAGTGCGCGACGCTTTGGCGCGCGACATCGCCAACCGGGTATGGAAGCCCGGCGAAGCGATTCCCACCGAGGCGGAGCTGGTGGGACGCTTCCACACCTCCATCGGCACCATCCGCAAGGCGGTGGATCAATTGGTGGCCGACGAGATGGTGGAACGCCGCCAAGGCAAGGGCACCTTCATCAAACCGGCCAACTTCCAATCCTCGCTGCTGCGCTTTTTCCGCTTTCACGACGCGGCGGGCAATTACCGCATCCCGGAAGCGAAAATCCTGCACCGCGAACAATTGACGCCGCCGCCGGCCATCGCCGACAGCCTGCAGCTATCGCCGGGCGCACAGGCCATCCACCTGACCCGCTTGCGCTATCTGGACCGCGAGCCCTTGCTGGCCGAGTCCATCTGGCTGCCGGCGACGCGTTTCCAGGCGCTGCTGGCCATTCCGCTACCCAGTTTCGGCGACCTGCTCTATCCGCTGTACGAGGACTGCTGTCATCAGGTGGTGGCCTCCGCGCGTGAAATCCTGACCGCGGAAGCCATCGCCTCGCCGCACGCGGAACTGCTGCAACTGACGCCCGGCACCCCGGCCATCGTGCTGGAGCGGCTGGCCAAGGCCTATGACGGCAGCCCGCTGGAATGGCGCAGCGTGCGCGGC
Organism: Chromobacterium sp. S0633; assembly: GCF_024158805.1. NCBI lineage: Bacteria > Pseudomonadati > Pseudomonadota > Betaproteobacteria > Neisseriales > Chromobacteriaceae > Chromobacterium > Chromobacterium sp. S0633. The sequence continues at coordinate 19,095 of NZ_JAMZGH010000026.1, forward strand.
CGCGCCGATAAATTCCGCTATCAGGCGGACATCCGCTGATTCCGCGCCGCCCGCGCCGTGGCAGCGGCGCGCGGCGACGCATCGACAACAAGCAAGAACCATAAAGGGCAGCATCATGTTGCATTGGTATAAGCAGGTTTCACCGGGCGAACGCAAGACCTTCTGGGGCTGTTTCGGCGGCTGGGCGCTGGACGCGCTGGACGTGCAGATGTTCAGCCTGGCCATCCCGGCGCTGATCGCCGCCTTCAGCCTGAGCAAGGCGGAAGCCGGGATGATAGGCAGCGTGACCCTGGTGGCCTCGGCGCTGGGCGGCTGGATCATGGGCGCGGTGTCGGACCGCGTCGGCCGGGTGCTGGCGCTGCAAATCACCATCGTCTGGTTCTCGCTGTTCACCCTGCTGTCCGGCTTCGCCCAAAGCTATGAGCAATTGCTGGTGTTCAAGGCGCTACAGGGCTTCGGCTTCGGCGGCGAGTGGGCCGCCGGCGCGGTCCTGATGGCGGAGATCATCCGGCCGGAACACCGCGGCAAGGCGATGGCCTCGGTGCAAAGCGCCTGGGCGGTGGGCTGGGGCGCGTCGGTGCTGCTGTACTCGGCGATCTTCCTGCTGTTCCCGGCGGAAATCGCCTGGCGCGTGATGTTCGGCATCGGCATCCTGCCGGCCTTCTTCATCATCTATATCCGCCGCCACATTCCGGAACCGCCGCGCCGCGAGCGCCAGGCCGCCCCCGCGGTGCCGCTGCTGGACATCTTCAAACCCGACGTGCTGCGCATGACCCTGATCGGCTCCTTGATCGGCGTCGGCGCGCACGGCGGCTACGCCGCGCTGATGACCTGGCTGCCGATGTTCCTCAAGACCGAGCGCCACTTGTCCATTCTCGGCACCAGCGGCTATCTGGCGGTGATCATCGTCGCCTTCTGGTGCGGCTGCATGGCCAGCGCCTACCTGCTGGACCGCATCGGCCGCCGTCTCAACCTGCTGCTGTTCTCCGTCTGTTGCGTGGCCACGGTGCTGATCTACGTGTTCGCGCCGCTGAGCAATCCGCTGATGCTGTTCCTGGGCTTTCCGCTGGGCTTCTTCGCCGCCGGCATTCCCTCCAGCCTGGGCGCGTTGTTCAACGAGCTCTACCCCAGCGGCATGCGCGGCGCCGGCGTGGGCTTCTGCTACAACTTCGGCCGCATCCTGTCCGCCGGCTTTCCCTTGCTGGTCGGCTATCTGAGCGACAGCTGGACCCTGGGCGCCTCCATCGGCGTCAGCGCCGCGATGGCTTACGCCATCGTCGCGCTGGCCGTGTTCTGCCTGCCGGAAACCAAGGGCAAGCCGCTGAACGACTCGCTGCCGGACCCGCGCGGACCGGAAGCCCGCGACGCCCGCGCCTCGGCCTGAACGGCGGACGCGCCATTTCATCGAAATTGTGAGGTCACCATGGCATTAGACGAAATCGCCAACCAGATCACCGATGACGAGTTCGCCCTGGACACCATCCAGGGCGAGCGGGTCATCATCACCTCGCCCATCATCCTGGGCACGGCCGGCAGCGAATGGGAGGGCTCGCCGATTTTCCGGCGCGACTACCTGCTCGCCCTCTTGTCCCACAGCATCCGGCATCAAGTGCTGGACGCCGCCGACATCGACGCGGCGCTGGACCTGGGCGCCGTGCGCGGCGGCGCCTGTCAGGCCTGCGGCTGAATCCGGCGCCGATGATAGACGGGCACGCCCACATCTTTCTGCGTCAGCTGATAGGCACCGCCCCGCTGCGCTACAAGCCGTACCGGGACGCCCCCTTGCAAGCCTATCTGGCTCAGCTGGATCAGTTCGGCATCGCCGGCGGCGTCCTGGTGCAACCCAGCTTTCTGGGCACGGACAACCGCTATTTATTGCAGGGGCTGCGCGAGAGCGAGGGGCGGCTGCGCGGCATCGCGGTGATCGCGCCGGACTGTCCGCTGCCGGCCATGCGCGCGATGGACGACGCCGGCGTCGTCGGCCTGCGGCTGAATCTGATCGGCCGGCCGCTACCGGACCTGCACTCGCCGGCGTGGCGCCGCTGTCTGGCGCATGCCGCCAGCCTGGACTGGCAAGTGGAGGTGCACCGCGCGGCGCAGGATTGGCCGGTCTTGCTGCCGCCGCTGCTGGACGCCGGAGTCAAGGTGGTCATCGACCACTTCGGCCGGCCGCATCCCGCTTTGGGGGTGGACGATCCCGGCTTCCGCCGCATGCTGGACGCCGGCGCGGCCAGCGGCCGCGTCTGGGTCAAGATTTCCGCGGCCTATCGCAACGGCCTAGCCGGCCGCGGCGAGGACATCGCCCGCGCCGCGCTGCCGCTGCTGGACAGCGCGCTGGGGCCGGGGCGGCTGCTATGGGGCAGCGATTGGCCGCATACTCAGTTCGGCTCCATCCGCTACGCCCGCACGCTGGAGCTGTTGGAACAGTGGCTGCCGGACGCGGAACGCCGCCGACGCATCACTCACGATACGCCCGCCCGGCTGTTCCGCTTCGACGCGGCTACAGAAAGTGGCGATCCTCCGCCAGATGACTGGCCGGACAGCTGAACATCAACACCAGCGGCGCGGCGCCGGTATTACTGAGTTGATGCTGGGTATTGGCCGGCACCACGAAGGAGCTCCGCTCCGCCACCTCATGGGCGCGCGCCGCCCCGGTGGCCACATCCACCAGCCTCATCTCGCCTCGGCCGCTGACGATATGGTAGTGCTCGTCGCCATGACGATGATAATGACCGTTGATGGCCACCCCGGGGGCGATTTCGGTTAAATACGTGCTGAAGCCGGCGTCGCCGGCCAATTTCAAAATCTTGATGCCCACGCTCTTGTCGTAAACGCCGTTTTCAAGTTCCAACTGCCAATCAATCACCTTCATGATATTCCTAACAAACCGTAATAGCGGACAAAACAAACATTAAAAGCGAGCTATTATTTCAAACCTGCGCGCCTTATGCGCCTTCTCCGTGCGCCTTAATCCTTTAGTACAGTTAATCAAGGCCAAACGGCCATTCGCATTGACACTATCGGAACAAAAAATCTATAAGTGCCCAGCTTAGAGCCTGTTCAAAGCTTAGCGAACAAGAGCGAGACACGGCGTTGCGGCATTAGGAACGCGCGCGCATACTGCGCGCCGCGTTTCAAAACCGGTTTCAACGCCATTCCAAGCATCTCGCCAACGCTCAGCAACCATTGGACGGCGGCCGACGCGACAGCGAGGCCAAGACAGCGCACCCCGACATGACCAACCTCCGCACCAGGCGCACATTATGGACTATCAGCTCGTCTCCCCTGAACGCTTCACCGAAGAGCAAAGCGAATTCGTGGCTCAGTTCCGCCAATCCGTCACCCAGATCTCCGGCCAGACCGACATGATCGTCGGCGCCAAAGACGCCAACTCCCGTCATCTGGCGTCCAGCGACGCCTACGCCAGAATCGTGGCGCTCAAGCGCGGAGACGACGTGGTGGACCGTCTGGACAAGGAAATGCCCTGCGAAGGCACCGCCCAGTTCGCCGATTGCTATGTGCAGGAAGACTTGGCGCTGATGCAAACCTGCGATCCGACGCGCAAGGTCTCCATCCTCAACGTGCATGAATACGGAGACGGCCTCAAGGCGCGGGTGTTCTCCAAGCATCTGCTCAAGCACGAGGCGACGCGCTCCATCCTGGGCACCATCTATTACGCGCATGAAATCGAGATCGCCAACTTCATCAACCTGATGCCCAATTACATTTTGGAATTCGGCGCCGGCTGCAGCATAGAACAGGTGCAGGGCGAATTGAAACTGCTCGACGTGGAATTGACGGAATACGAACAGGAAGTCTGCTTCCTGATGCTGCTGAATTGGGACTTCAAGCAAATCGCCGACTTCATGAACAAATATCGGCCCAAGCCCAAAACCCGGGTGGCGGATTCTATTATCAAGAGCAAAAACTATATCTGCGAAAAACTGGGCCTGCCCTCTCAACGACGCGCCGAATTATGCGATGCGCTGATTGCCGCCGGCATGCACCGCAAAATGCCGACCTCGCTTTTTAGCCGGCTGATCGGCTCCAAACAGCTGTGATATCCAACTGGGTATTCTCCATTTTTCTGGAGTTACCCCATAAGCATAAAAACGCTATGCTCTGAGCCTGGAGCGGTACACCGCGCGGCCGGACTGCCATCCCATGCCGATATCGCCGGCCCATCACGCGGCGAAGCCGGGCGGCCGACGCATCTCGCCGGTTCGCGCCTCAAGCGCGACGCCGCGACGCACTATCGGGATGCCGGCCGCTCGACAATAAAAAAACTTGAAACGCCGCCAAATCCAGCCCTTGCGCAACGCCAAGCGCCTCCCGCCTGCGCGCCGCCTCAGGCGGGCGTCGCAAGGCGACGCCAGGACGGCGAAGCGGCGGCCATTTCAAGATCAACGCGGGCCAAAGAGAAACCATGATGCGACAGGAGTCAGCAATGAGCATACGCGCCTTGAATTATGGCAAGCATTCTGCAAGATCCTTATCGGGAATCGCCAGAAACGTGGAGGCCTTCGCGCTGGACACGATAGACGGCGAACGCGTGATCATCACCCTGCCCGCCATCCAGGGCGAGCAAGGCAGCGAATGGGAAGGATCGTTGATTTTCCGTCACGACTACCTGTTGGAGCTGCTGGCCTACAGCGTGGAACACGGCATCATCAAGCCCGGCGAGGTCAGCAAGGCCTTGATCGACGGCAGTTCGCGGCCCAGCCAGGTCTAAGACCGCGAACAGACGCCAAACCCGAACCCGAGCATCCTCCAACCGCCGCGCCATGCGCGGCGGTTTTGCTTTCAGCGGCCGCCCCGGCGGCATATCGCCGCCAGTTCCCCGGCCGCGGCGGCCGGGTCCGCCGCGCCGAACACGCCGCCTATCACCGCGATCGCATCCGCGCCGGCCGCCAGCGCCTGTCCGGCGTTGCCGGCATGGATGCCGCCTATCGCCACCAGGGGCGCGCCCAAGCTGCGCGCCTCGGAAAACAGACCCAGCCCCGCGCGCGCCGCGTCCGGCTTGGTGCCGGACGGAAACACCGCGCCGAAGGCGAGGTAGCTGGCGCCGGCCTCCGCCGCCCGTCGCGCCCGCTCTAGGCTGTCGTAGCAAGACGCGCCTATCAGCGCGCCGGCGCCCAGCCGCCGCCGCGCCGCGCTCAGGGCGGCGTCGTCGCGGCCCAGATGCACGCCGTCGGCCCCGACGCGCGCCGCCAGCTCCACATCGTCATTGACGATGAAGACCACGCCCTTGCGCCGGCACAGCTCGGCCAGCGCCTGCGCCTGCTCCAGACGCAAAACCGCGTCCTCGCTCTTGTTGCGGTATTGCAGGATGTCGATGTGCGGCGCCGCCACCTGCGCCAGGCTCAGCAGCCGCGCGCTGTCCTCGGTGTCCGGCGTGATCGCGTACAGCCCCTTAAGCCTGTCCGGCATCGTCGTCCTCGTCGTCGCCGCGCGCCCAGAACATCCGATCCGGCAGGAACTGGCCCATGCCGGGCCGGAAACCGTTCAGCAAGGCCTGGTAGGTGTATTCCTGCGCCTCCCGCACCGCTTCCGGCAACAGCAGGCCGGTGGCCAGCATGCCGGCGATGGCCGAGGCCAGCGTGCAGCCGGAGCCGTGGTAGCTGCCCGGCAGACGCTCCCAGGCGTCGGAGCGCACCAGGCCGCCGGGACCGTACAGCTGGTTGACCACTTCCTTGGTGTTTTCGTGGGTGCCGGTGATCAGCAGGTGCGGGCAGCCCAGCGCCAGGATGCGCTGCGCGCACTGCTCCAGCGTCAGATCCTCGTCCTCGTCGGCGTCGTTGCTGGCGATGCGCCGCGCTTCTATGCTGTTGGGCGTCAGGATGGACACCTGCGGAATCAGCATGTCGCGCATCGCGGCGATCAGGTCCTCGTCGGCCAACTCGTGGCCGCCGCCGCTGGCCAGCACCGGATCCAGCACCACCGGGATGTCCGGGTAGTCCGCGATCAGCTGCGCCACCACCGCCACGTTCTCCACGCTGCCCAGCATGCCGATCTTGAAAGCGGTGACCGGAATGTCTTCCATCAGAAAACGCGCCTGGTCATTGACCCAGTCCGCGTCCAGCACCATAAAGTCATTGATGCCGACGGTATCCTGCACCGTAATCGCGGTGATCACCGACAAGGGATGGCATCCCAGGCTGGCCAGCGTCAGAATGTCGGCCTGGATGCCGGCGCCGCCGGAAGGGTCCGAGCCCGCCAGGGTAAGGACCACGGGAGGAGTGGGCTGAGTGGTCAAGACGGAAACCTCTTCGTTCTGTATATGGGCGGAGCGGCCGGCGGGCGCATTGTCAGTGTCGCGGACCACTCTTAGAATAACTGTTTTACTCGATCACAAGGTGATGCGATGCGTACTTGGATGTGTCTGATCTGCGGCTTTATCTACGACGAGGAAGCCGGCCGTCCGGAGGATGGTATCCCGCCGGGCACCAAGTGGGAAGACATTCCGCCCAACTGGACTTGCCCGGATTGCGACGCGCGCAAAGACGATTTCGAAATGGTGGAAATCTGAGCCGGCGCCACCCGCGTCCGCCGCGATTTCCCGCCGCGCCGCAGCTCGCCGTCCAGGCGGCGTCCGGCGCTCAAGAGGCCATACCGCAATGAAAAGTTTCTGGAGCAAAACCCTGGCCGGCCTGCTGGTCGCCGCCGCCCTCGCCGGCTGTGCCCAGGTCAACACCACCCAGGGCGGCGCCGTCGGCGTCAACCGCGGTCAAACCATGCTGCTGTCCAGCCAGGAAGTGGAGCAGATGTCGGCCAAATCCTATGCCCAGCAGCTGGGCAAGGCGCGCGCCGGCGGCCAGCTCAACGCCGACGCGGCGATGACGGCGCGGGTGCGCAAAATCTCCCAGCGCCTGATCGCCCAGGCGCCGGTATTCCGTCCCGACGCCGCCAAATGGCGTTGGGAAGTCAATGTGATGCGCAATGACGAACCCAACGCCTACGCGATGGCCGGCGGCAAGATCATGGTCTACTCCGGCCTGATCACCAAGCTCAAGCTGAGCGACGCCGAACTGGCGGCCGTCATCGGCCATGAAATCTCGCACGCATTGCGCGAGCACTCGCGCGAAAGCATGAGCCAGGCCTACGCGCAGCAAGTGGGTCTGTCGCTGGTGGGCGCGGTGGCCGGCCTCAGGCAGAACCAGCTGGACATGGCGGCGATGGCCGCCGACGTGGCCTTGTCCAAGCCCAACAGCCGCACCATGGAATCCGAGGCCGACATCATGGGCCTGGAACTGATGGCGCGCGCCGGCTACGACCCCAACGCCGCGGTCAACGTCTGGAACAAAATGCAGGCGGCCGGCAATGGCGGCGGCGTGGAATTCCTGTCCACCCACCCGTCCGGCCCCACCCGCATCCACGACCTGCAGCAGCGCATCCCGCAAGTGATGCCGCTGTACCAGGCCGCGAAGAAAGGCTGAACATGCCCTTGCGCAAAGAGGATATGGACGCGCTGCTGGCCCAGGCCCGCGCCTTGCCAGGCGCCCAGTTCGACATCAAGTGGGAAACCCGGCGCGTGCTCAGCCTGGAAAGCAAGATGTTCGCCCTGTTCAACGACGACACGGTGATGTACAAGGTGGCCGACGACGATTTTCTCGTCCTCAGCGGCCTGCCCGGGGTGCGGCCGGCGCCGTATCTGGCGCGGGCGCGCTGGATAGAAGTGTCGTCGCTGGAGGCGCTGAGCCTGGAGCAGTTGCACGACGGCCTCGCCGACGCGCGGCGCCTGGTGCTGGCCAAGCTGCCCAAGGCGGTCAGACAGCGCTACGAGGCCAGCGCATGAGCGCAGCCGGGCCCATCGCCGCGGTGCTGATTCACGTCGCCGATTGGCGCGCCGGACTCGCCTGGTATCAACGGGCTTTTCCAGCGGCGCAAGCCGTAGACCTGCCCGATTTCGACTTCGCCTGCCTGGAATGGCAGGGCGTCCGGCTGGAAATCGTGCGGGCCGACGCCAAGGTGGGCTCCGGCGCGGCCGGCAGCGTCGTCTATTGGCGCAGCGGCGACCTGGACGCCGACATCCATCGGCTGACCGGCCTGGGCGCCGCCTTGTATCGCGGCCCGCTGGCGATAGAAGCGCAACAGGGCATCTGCCAATTGCGGGACCCATGGGGCAATTGCATCGGTTTGCGCGGCCCATGGACGCCCGCCACAAGGACAAGGACACCGTGAGCTACCTTTACCTGAAAGCCTTTCACATCTTTTTCGTGGTGTCCTGGTTCGCCGGGCTGTTCTACCTGCCGCGCCTCTACGTGAATCTGGCGCTGGCGGAACAGGACGCCGAATACCAGCGCCTGCTGCTGATGGCGCGCAAGCTCTACCGCTTCATGACCCCGCTGGCCGCGCTGGCGCTGGCCACCGGTCTTGGCCTGTGGCTGGGCTTCGGCATCGGCGGCGGCTGGCTGCACGCCAAGCTGACCCTGGTGCTGCTCTTGGTCGGCTACCACGGCTGTTGCGGCAAGCTCTACAGCGACTTCGCCGCCAAAACCAACCGCCGCAGCCATACCTGGTTCCGCGTGTTCAACGAACTGCCGGTGCTGGTATTGCTGGCGGTGGTGATTCTGGTGGTGGTCAAACCGTTCTGAGGAGATGGATCGCATGCGCAAATGGATTGCATTGTGGCTGGGCTGCCTGCCCGCCTGGGCCGCCACCCCGCTGCCGCCCAAACCGGCGCTGCCGCCGGAAGTGGTGGCCACGCTGCGCCGCGACGGCGCGGAGCTGCTGCGGCTGCCGATGTGCGTGGACGCCAAGGGCGCTTTTTCCGGCCAGCGGGAGGTCGGCGACGCCCTGCTCAGCATCGGCGGCACCGTCTCCGTGGCGCGCGCCCAGCACAAACCCTTGCTGAACGCCAACGCCAGCTGGAGCGACCAGGACGGCAAACGCGTGGTCAGCGCCCAGACCCTGATCGGCGCGCAGCCGGAATTGGTGGGGAGCTGGCCGCAACGCGCCACGCCTTACGGCCAGAGCAGCGGTGTAGTCTCTCAGCAAAGCAGCCTGTCGCTGTATCTGCAGATCTCGCCGCGGGCGGAAACCTGCGGTAAACCCAAGGGCGAACAGATCGCCCATTAGAAGCTGTTCAATGTCCGCTGCGCTGCGGCGATACAGCGTTGAATTGGCTGGAGTAGGTATAAAATGGCAGTGGAAATCGAACGCCGCTTCATCGTCGTAGGCGACGCCTGGCGCGGCCTGGCCCCAGGCGTGCAATACCGCCAGGGTTATCTGTCGGTGGAAAAGGAACGCACCGTGCGCGTGCGCGTGGTCGGAGATCAGGCCTGGCTGACGTTGAAAAGCAATATCAGCAACGTCAGCCGCCACGAGTTCGAATACCCGGTGCCGCTGGCCGACGCGCAAACCATCATGGGAGCGATGTGCCCGATGGTGGTGGACAAGCTGCGCCACCGCATCGAGCACGGCGGCTTCATCTGGGAAGTGGACGAATTTTTCGGCGACAACGCCGGCCTGGTCTTGGCCGAAATCGAGCTGCCGGATGAAAGCACCCCTTTCGACCAGCCTGCCTGGATAGGCGAGGAAGTCACCGAGGACGGCCGCTACACCAACGCCTATCTGTCCAAGAACCCCTATAGCCGCTGGTAGTCTTGCCGGCCTGACGCCATGGATTAGCGATGGTTCGGATCAAGGCTATGCGAATGGGTTGCCATATTGCAGAACGTAATCATGGTAGCCCATTTTAAATAACTTATGCTCCATCTCTATTCCCGCCGAATCACCCACGTGCAAAGATTTTAATACGCTTTCCGAAAACTCCATGGCCGCGGTTCCATTCGCTGTGGTCAGGTTTCTATCCCGCACCGTTTGCGCTGCGATAAAGCCTGCGTGATGGCGATATTCCGGATATTCCGCCCACAAATGCTGAGCATTGCCCGTATGGCGATAATCATTCAACAAGCCATTCCGCGCCAAAAAATCCACCGCGCCGCAAATTGCCGCCACGACAACCCCTGTTGCCAAGCAAGCGGCAACCCTCTCCCTCAACTCAGAGCTATCCAGGTCCCAGGCGTTGCCGCCGACTAAAACCAACAGCGCGGTATCGCCGGGAATATCCATCAGCGCGTAGTCAACAACCGTTGTAAAACCGCCCATGGATTTGCACACGCCCCGTTCCAAGGAGGCCGTGGCCACCGACCACTGCTTGCTCATCGCCAGCCGGCTGGCCAGAAAAGCGCTTTCCCACTCGGCGTACTCATCCAATAAGAAAAATACGGCTTTTTTCATGACGCGTTCTCTATCGAAAATGACATGGTCAAAAGCATATATCACTCATAGCCCACCCACGCCAGCCTCGGTTAAAATAGCGGCCAATGGCGGGTCCAGCGCCCGCGCCCAATCCGAACACACCCGCGGCCGCGGCCGCCCGACAAGGAAACGCACATGTCCCGCAATCTGGAACTGTTTGAACGTGGCAAGAAATCCATCCCCGGCGGCGTCAACTCGCCGGTGCGCGCCTTCGGCCAGGTCGGCGGCACGCCGCGCTTCGTCCAGCGCGCCGAAGGCGCCTACTTCTGGGACGCCGACGACAAACAGTATCTGGACTATGTAGGCTCCTGGGGTCCGGCCATCGTCGGCCACGCCCATCCGGACGTGGTGCGCGCGGTGCAGGAAGCGGCCGTCGGCGGCCTGTCCTTCGGCGCGCCCACCGAGGGCGAAGTGCTGATCGCCGAGGAAATCCGCAAGCTGCTGCCCTCGGTCGAGCAAGTGCGCCTGGTCTCCTCCGGCACCGAGGCCACCATGTCGGCGATCCGCCTGGCGCGCGGTTTCACCGGCCGCGACCTCATCGTCAAATTCGAAGGCTGCTACCACGGCCACTCGGACAGTCTGCTGGTCAAGGCCGGCTCCGGCCTGCTCACCTTCGGCAACCCGTCCTCCGGCGGCGTGCCGGCCGACTGCACCAAGCACACCCTGGTGCTGCAGTACAACGACGTCGAACAGCTGGACAAGACCTTCCGCGAAATCGGCGGCCAGATCGCCTGCGTGATCCTGGAACCGATCGCCGGCAATATGAATTTGATCCAGCCCTCGGCCGAGTTCGTCCAGGCGCTGCGCAGCCTGACCGAACAACACGGCGCGGTGCTGATCTACGACGAAGTGATGACCGGTTTCCGCGTGGCGCTGAACTGCGCCCAGGGTCTGCACGGCGTCAAGCCGGACCTGACCACGCTGGGCAAGGTGGTGGGCGGCGGCATGCCGCTGGCGGCCTTTGGCGGCCGCGCCGACATCATGGCCTGCATCGCGCCGCTGGGCAACGTCTACCAGGCCGGCACCCTGTCCGGCAATCCGCTGTCAGTGGCCGCCGGCCTCGCCACCCTCAAGCTGATCCAGCAGCCGGGCTTCCACGCAGAGCTGGGCCGCCGCACCGCGCGTCTGGCCCAGGGCCTGGCCGACGCCGCGCGCGTGGCCGGCGTGACCATGAGCAGCGACAGCGTGGGCGGCATGTTCGGCTTCTACTTCAGCGAGCACGCGCCCAAGTCCTACGCCGAAGCCACCCGCTGCGACATCGAACGCTTCAAGCGCTTCTTCCACGCGATGCTGGACGAAGGCGTCTACCTGGCGCCGTCCGCCTACGAAGCCGGCTTCGTCTCCAGCGCCCACAGCGACGACATCATCGAGCAGACCCTGGCCGCCGCCGCCCGCGCGCTGAGCCGCGTCTAAGCCTGAACGCCGCCGCCTCCGCGCGGCGGCGCCTTCCCGCATGCACACTCCCCCCACCCGCCTGGCCTGGCGGCTGCGCGTCGAAGCCTCTGGCGTGGAACTGCAGCCCTGCGAGCAAACGCGAGGTCCCGACGGCTACGGCCGCGGCCGGCGCCTGCCGCTCACCAGACTGCTGGCGGAACAGGACGCACTGGACTGGCTCGGCGGCCAGGACCGGCTGATCCTGCGCGCGCTGGCCGCCTTGCAGGCCGACATCGCCGCCGACGGCCACGCGGCGCTGGACGCGCTGGCCGCGCTGCCGCTGCTGGTCGGCCACCCGGCGCTGTACTGGGCCGACGCGCCGGAACAGGCGCTGCGGGTGGAGGCCGGCCAAGTGGCGCTGGAACTGGAGCGCCAGGGCGAACAGATCTCCCTGCGGCTGAGCCCGCCCGGCATCGCCGCCTGCGCCGGCGTGCTGTGGCGCAAGCTGGCGCCGGACCGTCTCGCGGTCTACCGGCTGGACGAGGAGGTGCGCCAGATCGCCGCCCTGCTCGGCCACAGCCTGAGCCTGCCCTGGCACGCCCGCAAGAAAGTGCTGGACGCCATCCGCGACATCGCGCCGGAACTGCCCTTGCACGACGTCAGCGCCAGCTTTGACGACAGCCTGCCCAGCCAGCCGGCCGACGCCGTTCTGCGCGCGCTGTTGCGGCTGGACGAGGCCGGCCTGCGGCTGCAGCTGAAAGTGCGCCCGCACCCGGCCAGCGCGCTGTACGCGCCCGGCCGCGGCGCGCCCGGCCTGGTGGTGAGCGCGGACGGCGTCGCGCTGCAGCTCAAGCGCGACCTTCCCGCCGAGCGCGCCCGCCAGCGCCGGGTCCACGCCGCCTGCCCGACGCTGGCCGCCGCGCGCCGCGACGGCGACGAATGGGCGGTGGACGGCCAGCAGGCGGCCTTGGACCTGCTGGCCGAACTGCAGACGCTGGACGCGGACACCCTGCAATGCGAATGGCCGTCCGGCCAGCGCCAGCGCATCCGCGCCGGCGTCGGCCTGCCGCAGCTGAAACTGAGCGCCAAACGCAAGGGCGGCTGGCTGGAAGTGGACGGCGAACTGGGGCTGGACGACGGCAACATCCTGGCGCTGCGCCATCTGCTGGAAGCGCTGGCCGGCCAGTCCGGCCGCTACCTGCGCCTGTCCGACGGCGACTGGCTGGCGCTGTCCGACTCCCTCGCCGCCCGCCTGCGCCAGCTGACGCTGCTGGCCGACCACGCCGCGCCCGGCGGCCTGCGCCTGAGCCCGCTGGCCGCGCCGCGACTGGGCGAACTGGCGGCCGAGGCCGGCGCTTTCGACGGCGACGCGGGCTGGAATGAACAATGGCGGCGGCTGCAATCGCTGCAAAGCTTCGAACCCGAAATACCGGACACCCTGCGCGCCACGCTGCGGCCTTACCAGCAGCAAGGCTACAACTGGCTGGCGCGGCTGGCCCACTGGGGCGCCGGCGCCTGCCTGGCCGACGATATGGGCCTGGGCAAGACGGTGCAGACGCTGGCGCTCCTGCTCAGCCGCGCCACGCTCGGCCCGCAGCTGGTGGTGGCGCCCACCTCGGTGGCGCTGAACTGGCTGGCCGAGGCCGCCCGCTTCGCGCCCAGCCTGCGGCTGCGGCCCTACCAGCAACAACGACGGCTGGACAGCGCCGGCCCCGGCGATCTGGTGGTGGCCAGCTACGGTCTGCTGCAACGCGACGCCGACGCCTTCGCCGAGGTGCGCTGGGCCAGCGTGGTGCTGGACGAGGCGCAGGCAATCAAGAACGCCGCCAGCCAGCGCGCCCAGGCCGCCCACGCGCTCTACGCCGATTTCCGCCTGGCCGCCAGCGGCACCCCGGTGGAAAACCATCTGGGCGAATTGTGGAGCCTGTTCCGCTTCGTCGCGCCCGGCCTGCTGGGCAACGAGGACAAATTCCAGCAGCGCTTCGCCCAGCCCATCGCCGACGGCGACGAGGACGCCCGCGACGCGCTGAAGGCGCTGATCCGCCCCTATCTGCTGCGCCGCACCAAGCAACAGGTGCTGACCGAGTTGCCGCCGCGCACCGACATCACCCGCGCCGTCCCGCTGAGCGAGGCGGAAATGGAAGTCTACGAGGCGATGCGTCAGCAGGCGCTGGACAAGCTGGGCCAGCCGGGCGAGGCCGAGGGCGGCGCGATGCAAGTGCTGGCCGAACTGACCCGGCTGCGCCGCTTCTGCTGCCACCCGACGCTGACCCAGCCGGACAGCGCCTTGCCCTCCGCCAAGCAGGCGTTGTTCCGCGAACTGATGCTGGAACTGCTGGACAACGGCCACAAGGCGCTGGTGTTCAGCCAGTTCGTCGATCACCTCGCCATCGTCCGCCGCTGGCTGGATGAGCAAGGCATCCGCTACCAGTATCTGGACGGCGCGGTGCCCGGCGCGCAACGCAAGGCGCGCATGGACGCCTTCCAGGCCGGCGACGGCGAGGTGTTCCTGATCAGCCTGAAAGCCGGCGGCACCGGCCTCAATCTGACCGCCGCCGACTACGTGATCCACCTCGATCCCTGGTGGAACCCGGCGGTGGAAGACCAGGCCAGCGACCGCGCCTACCGCATGGGCCAACAGCGGCCGGTGACGGTGTACCGGCTGGTGGCCCAGCACACCATAGAAGAAAAGATCGTGGCGCTGCACGCCAGCAAGCGCGAGCTGGCCGACAGCCTGTTGGACGGCGGCGATCTCAGCGCGCGGCTGGACGGCGCGGCGCTGTTGGCACTATTGCGCCAAAGCTGAGCATTGCCCTTTCGTCATAAAATGGGCAAGCTGGCGTCATTTCCTTGATTCCGGATTATCCATGCTCAAAGCCCTCCTGCTGTCCAGCCTGCTGCTGTCCGCGCTGCCCGCCTGGGCCGGCCTGTCCCAGACCGACACCGCCTCCGAGAAAATCTCCGTCGGCACCCTGTCCATCGTCGCCGCGCCGGCGATCAGCGTGGCCGGCAGCGCCCAGGGCAAGGGCGAATCGCTGCTGGCCCCAGTGCTGGCGGTGACCGGCAGCGCCTATGTGATCACCGGCCTGGCCCAGGGCGCCGGCGACACCGTCAAGATGTCGCTGGACGCGGCGCAAGGCGGCGCCAAGCTGGTGGTGGAGTTGTCCGGCAAGGCGCTGAAAGCCACCGGCGCCGCGGTCGGCGCCTCGGTGCAAGTCACCGCGGTGGCCAGCGGCACCATGCTGGTCACCTCCGGCAAAGTGCTGGCCTTCATCCCCAACAAGCTGGGCGAGGCCCTGCTGGAGCACAACCGTGTCCCGTCCTGACGCTCTGCCCGCCCGTCTCGCCGGCCTTGGCCTGGCGCTCTGCCTGCTGTTGCCGCACGCCGCCCAGGCCGGCCGCAGCTGCGAGGAACAAACCATCACCCCGGCCACCTTCGGCAAGGCGATGGCCGCCGCCGAACAGCTGCGGCAAAAGCTGGACGCCAGCGGCGGCGACGTCGCGGTGATCGGCCGCGTCGGCCAGGACCTGTCGCGCTTCAAGCTGCGCTACACCCATGTCGGCATCGCCTACCGCCAGCCGGAAGGCCGCTGGCGCGTCGCCCACCTGCTCAACGACTGCGGCAGCGCCAGCTCCGACCTGTGGTACGAGGGCCTGGGCAATTTCTTCCTCGACGATATGTATTCCTTCGAATCGGTGGCGCTGCTGCCGCCGCCGGCGCTGGCCGCCCGCCTGCGCGAACGGCTGCAGACGCCGCCGCGGCTGCGCGAACTGCACACCCCGCAATACAGCCTGCTGGCCTATCCCTTCGCCACCCGCTACGAAAACTCCAACACCTGGGTGCTGGAAACGCTGGCGGCCTCGGCCAGCCAGGAAGCGCGCATCGCCAACCGCGAACAGGCGCAAATGTGGCTGAAGCTCAACGGCTACGCGCCGTCGGAACTCAAGCTGGGGCCGCTGACGCGGCTGGGCGGCCGCATGTTCAAGGCCAATGTCGCCTTCGACGACCACCCCAACGAGATGCGCTACGCCGACCGCATCCAGACCGTGACCGTGGATTCGGTGATGAACTTCCTGCAGGCCCGCAAGGAGGGCTGGCAAGTGTTGGACATCCCCGCGCCTTGACTTGGCCTAGAGCCTGTTCACGATCTTTTATGAGTACCTCGAGATGCTGCGTAGATACGTAGGAGACTTCGTATTCGACGCGCCCCGGCGCCCTTCAAACCTGCCGTCGGGTGGCGGGCCCGCGGTTTTAGCTACGCAGCAACTTCGCTTCGCGGGTTTTAAGCGGCGGCTTGTTCGAGCACCGCGACCTTAGCGCCCCATCACTGAGAATCTTTGAGAATCTTTGATTCGCTCAGCGATGGGGCGATTGGCTCGCGCAAATCTCCCTTTCCGTTTGATTCCCTCGCGACGCTTCGCTCGGTCAGGGCGGAACCGGCCCTAAATCATCATTTAGGCCATTAGCCCGATCTGAAATGATCAAAAACGAGCTCCAGCAGCAAAACCGGCCTACATAGCGCGGCGACGGGCCTGTGCCGCCGCCGCGCCTGGCCTCAACCGCTGTTGCGCAAGCCGGCCGAAGTGCCGTTGATGGTCAGATGGATCGCGTACAAGGCCTCGGCGTCGTCCGGCTGACGGCGCAGCCGGCTCAGCAACTCGGCCTGCAACAGGCCCAGCGCGTCCAGATACGGCAAGCGCGTTTCCAGGCTGCGGTGCAGCGTCGGGTTCTTCTCCAACAGCGCGCTTTGGCCGGTGACGGCGTAGAAAGCGTCCAGCGTGGCCTGCCACTCGGCCTGGATGCGGCCGAACAGCGCCTCGGCCAGCGCGCGGTCCTCCACCAGGCCGGCGAAGCGGCGGGCGATGCCCAGATCCGCCTTGGCCAGCACCTGCTCCATATTGGACAACACCACCTGGAAGAACGGCGAGCTGCGATACAGGCTTTGCAGGCGCGCGCGGCCGGCTTCGCCGTGGCGCTCGATAAAGGCGCGCACCGCCGAACCGACGCCGAACCAGCCGGGCAGCATCACCCGCGATTGCGACCAGGAGAACACCCAGGGAATGGCGCGCAAATCCTTGATCGAGGCCAGGCTCTTGCGCGAGGCCGGCCGGCTGCCGATATTGAGCTTGGCGATGGCGTTGATCGGCGTCGCCTCCAGGAAGTACTGCATGAAGCCCGGCGCTTCCACCAGCTCGCGATAAGCGCGGTAGGCGGCGTCCGACAACTCGTCGAACACCGTCTCGTCGGTCTCGCAGCTGGCGCAGCCGCTGAGGCTGGCTTCCAGCGTCGCCGCCACCAGGGCTTCCAGGTTGCGGCCGCCGATGGCCGGGTCCGAATACTTGGACGCGATCACCTCGCCCTGCTCGGTGATGCGGATGCGGCCGGCCACGCTGCCGGCCGGCTGCGCCATGATGGCTTCGAACGACGGACCGCCGCCGCGGCCCACCGAGCCGCCGCGGCCGTGGAACAGCCGCAGCTTGACCCGGCCGTCGGCGAAACAGCGCACCAGCCGCTTTTCCGCCTGGTAGAGCTGCCATTGGCTGGTCAGATAACCGCCGTCCTTATTGCTGTCGGAATAACCCAGCATCACTTCCTGCATGCGGCCGCGGCTGTCCAGCAGTTGCTGGTACCACGGCAGCGCGAACAGCGCCGTCATCACCTGAGCGCTGCGGTCCAGATCGGCGATGGTTTCGAACAGGGGCACCAGGTTGACGCTGGCGCGCGGCTGCCCGTCCACCAGCCGGATCATGCCGGCCTCCTTCAGCAGCAGCGCCAGCGCCAGGATGTCGCTGACCTGGGCGCAATTGGAAATAATGCTCTGACCGATGGCGTCCACGCCGAACTGGCGTTGGATCAAGGCTGCTTCGCGGAAGATGGCCAGTTCCTTCTCCGCTTCGGCGCTGTAGTCCAGATAGGGCGAATACAGCAGCCGCGGCGTGGCCAGCTCGCGCAGCAGCACCCGGGTCCGCGCCGCCTCGTCCAGCGCCGCGAACTCCTCCAGCCCGGCGCGGGCGAACAGCTCGCCCACCACCGCCTCGTGGCTGCCGGCGAACTGGCGCAGGTCCAGCGGCATCAGGAAGAAGCCGAACACGTCCACCGCGCGGATCAGTTCCGCCAGCCGGCCGTCGGCCAGCGTCGCGCTGCCGTGTTCGCGTAGCGAGGCGTCCAGCACCGCGAGATCGGCCTGGAATTCAGCCTGGTCGGCATAGGGCCGGCCCGCCGGCCAGCGGCCGCTCAGGCTCACGCCCAGCCGCAGGCCGGTGGCCAGCACCCGCGCCTCCATCGCCGCCAACGCGCGCCGGTACGGCTCCTCGCGGCGGCTCTCCTCCTGGTCCGGCGTCAACGCCGCCAAACCCACCAGGGCCGGGCTGACGCCGACCAGGCGCTGCGACAGCGACAGCTCGCGGTACAAGGCCGCCAGCTCGTACAGATAATGTTCGAAGGCCACTTGCGCCTGGCGCGTCACCGCGTGGCGCAGCACCACGGCGTCGACATTGGGGTTGCCGTCGCGGTCGCCGCCTATCCAGCTGCCGACGCGGATGAAGGACGGCAACGGCGTCGTCTGGCCCCAGGTGGCCTCAATCTGCCGGTCCAGGCGCTGATACAGCGCCGGCAAGGCCTGGAAGAAGGTCAGCGGGTGGTAGGCGACGCCGTTTTCGATCTCGTCCTTGACCGCCAGCTTGAAGTGGCGGATTTCCGAGGTCTGCCACAAGGCGACAATCACGCGCTTGAGTTTGGCCTCCAGCTCCTCTTCTTCTTCCGGCGTCAGGTCCGCCGCCGCCAGCTTGCCCAGGAAACGGCGCACCGCGCGGTGGCCGTCCAGCACGCTCTGGCGCTGCACCTCGGTGGGGTGGGCGGTGAGGATGGCGCCGACATAGGCGTCGCGCAGGGTGTCGGCCAGCATGGCGATGCTGACGCCGTCCGCCTTCAGCTTGCCCAGCGCGCGCGACAGGCTGCCCTGCTGCGGCGCGGAACCGGCCTGGCGGTGGGCGCGGCGGCGGCGCACATGGTGCAGATCCTCGGCGATATTGAACAGCTGGGCGTACAGGCCGCAGGCGCGCACCAGCGCCATCGCCGCCGCCGGGCTCAATTCCGCCGCCAAGGGCTGGCTGCGTTCCTCCGCGCTGCGGCCGGCGATGGCGCGCACCTCGGCGTAGACCTCGGAGCCGGCCTGTTCGCTCAACACTTCGGCCAGCGCGCGGTCCAGGCGCGCCAGATCGGCGCGCAGCGGCAAGTCCTTGTCTAAATCGCTCATTCGGTATTCCTTGATGATGACGAGCGGCCGTGGCCGCTCCTAGTTTTGAATCAGCTCAAGTCAGCGCGGTCGCTGACTTCAGACGATTCGTTTCGCATGCAAAACATCATAAGCAGGCTTGCCGCTGTAGTGGCAACACTACTGTCATTTAAGCCGTTAGATATTGACCTGACTGCGCATTGCGCAACATCAAGCTTTACGCCCCCGCCTGGACGATGCCGCGGCGCTGCGCGTCGGGCCGGCGTGCTAGAATGCCCGCCATCCAAGCACATAGCCCAATCGGAAACCGGTTTTCATGGACAAAATCGTCATCGCCAGCCGCGAGAGCCGGCTGGCCATGTGGCAGGCCGAACATATCCAGGCCCGGCTGCAAGCGCTCTACCCCCACCTCAGCGTGGACATCCTGGGCATGACCACCCAGGGCGACCAGATTCTGGACAAGACTCTGTCCAAGATCGGCGGCAAAGGCCTGTTCGTCAAAGAGCTGGAAGTGGCGCTGGCCGAAGGCCGCGCCGACCTGGCCGTGCATTCGATCAAGGACGTGCCGATGGTGCTGCCGGAAGGCTTCGCGCTGGCCGCCATCTGCGAGCGCGAAGACCCCCGCGACGCGCTGGTGTCCGCCCGCTGCGCGGACTTGTCGGAGCTGCCGGACGGCGCGGTGGTGGGCACCTCCAGCCTGCGCCGCGAATCGCAGATCCGCGCCCGCTATCCGTGGCTGGTGGTCAAGCCGCTGCGCGGCAATGTGCAAACCCGGCTGCGCAAGCTGGACGACGGCGAATACGACGCCATCATCCTGGCCGCCGCCGGTCTCAAGCGCCTGGGCCTGTCCGAGCGCATCCGCAAGGAGCTGCCGCCGTCGGAAAGCCTGCCGGCCGCCGGCCAAGGCGCGCTGGGCATCGAAATCCGCGCCGACCGCGCCGACCTGATGCAGCTGCTCGCGCCGCTGAACCACGCCGCCACCCACGCCTGTGTCAGCGCCGAGCGCGCGCTGGCGCGCGAGCTGGGCGGCAGCTGCCAGGTGCCGCTGGGCGCCTTCGCCACCCTCAGCGAAGACACGCTGACGCTGGGCGGCTTCGTCGCCAGCCCGGACGGTTCGGTGATGCTGACCGCCAGCGCCAGCGCCCCGGCCGATTACGCCGACGCGCTGGGCCGCGTCGTGGCCAAGAAGCTGCTGGACGACGGCGCCGGCCCGCTGATCGAGGCGGTGCTGGCCGACCCGCGCTGAGACGGCGATGCCGCGCGTCCTGGTCGCCCGCCCGCTGGCGCAAAGCGCCGAGCTGCTGCGCCTGCTCGCCGCCGCCGGCTTCGACGCCGGCCATCTGCCGCTGATGGAGATCGCTCCGCAGCCAGACGCGCTGGCGGCGCTGCCGCAACAAGCGGCGGCGGCGGACTGCCTGGTCTTCATCAGCCCCAGCGCCATAGATCAGGCCTGGCCGGCGCTGCGAACGCTGGACCTCGCCGCCAAGCGGCTGGTCTGCGTCGGCCGCGCCAGCGCCGCCAAGCTGGCCGCGCTCAGCGGCCGAACGGCGCTGCACCCCGCCGAGGGCAGCGACAGCGAAGCCTTGCTGGCCCTGCCCGAACTGGCCGATATGCGCGGACAGCGCGTGCTGATCGTGCGCGGCGTCGGCGGCCGGCCGCTGCTGGCGCAAAGCCTGGCCGCGCGCGGCGCGGCGGTGGAGTTCGCCGAAATCTACCGTCGGCTGGACGGCGCGCCGGACTGGGCGGCCTTCGACCTCGCGCCGCCGGACGCGGTAATCGTCACTTCCGGCGAAATCGTAGAGCAATTGTTCCGTCTCGCTGGCCCCAGTCGAATCAGGACGTTACAATGCCTGCTATATTGCGTGCCGCATCCGCGCGTGGCCGACCGGCTCGCCGCGCAAGGCGCGACGCGCATCATGACAACCCGGGCCGAAGACAGCGCGCTGGTCGCCGGCCTTAAAAAATGGTTCTGTCGTCACCCATGAGCGAATCCCAGATCACCGAAACCGCCAAACCCGAGTCCAAGAAATCGCTGAGTCCGGCCTTGCTGATCGCCATCGCCGCGCTGGGCGTGTCCGGCTGGCAGTACTTCAGCACCCAGCAGGAACTGACCGCCGCCCGCCAGGAACTGGCGCGCCGGCTGGCCGAAGGCAGCGGATCCGCCAAGGAGCTGCGCGCGATGACCGAGCAGGCGATCAGCGCCAACCGCGCCACCGAAGGCCGGCTGGCGCTGATGGAGGCCCGCGTCAACGAATCCGCCGGCCAATACGCGACGCTGAACGGCATGTACCAGGAACTGACCAAGAACCGCACCGACTGGCTGCTGTCCGAAGTCGAGCACACCCTGGCCATCGCCAGCCAGCAATTGCAGCTGGCCGGCAATGTGCCGGCCGCCGTGTCCGCGCTGGAAATGGTGGACGCGCGCCTGGCCAAGTTCGACCGCCCGCAGCTGATCGGCGTGAAAAAGGCGGTGGCCACCGACCTGGAAAAACTCAAGGCCCTGCCCTATCTGGACAGCGTCGGCCTCACCGTCAAGCTGGACCGGCTGATGCTGTCCGCCGACAGCCTGCCGCTGGCGGTGGACGCCCACCGCCTAGCCAGCCAGAAACCGCAGGCCAAGGCCGCGACGCCGGCCAGCGCGCCGCTGTGGGAACGCTTGGTGGCCGACGTCAGCAAGAGCCTGGGCGAGCTGATCCATATCCGCCGCATGGACAAGCCCGAAGCGCTGCTGCTGTCGCCGGAGCAAGCCTTCTTCCTGCGGGAAAACCTGAAAATGCGCCTGCTGGACGCGCGCCTGGCGCTGATCCAGCGCGACGGCAAGACCTTCGCCGCCGACATCGTGGCCGCGCGCAGCTATGTGCAGCGCTACTTCGACCGCGACGCTCCAGCCGTCACCCAATGGCTGGGCACGCTGGGCGAACTGGAAGGCGCGCCGCTGGACGTGGCGCTGCCGGACATGAACGCCAGCCTCAAATCGGTGCGCGACGCCCAAGGCGCGGCAGGAGAATAAACCGTGAAATTCGCCTTGTGGATTACCGGGCTGTTTGCCCTCGCGGTGCTGGTCGGCCTGGCCGCCACCCTGAACACCGGCTACGCCATCCTGTTCCTGCCGCCTTACCGGATGGAAGTGTCCTTCAACCTGCTGATCGTGTCGGTGGTGGCGCTGATCTTCGTGGTGCACCTGGTGCTGCGCATGGTGGCGGTGGCCGCCAATCTGCCGGCGGAAGTGCGCCGCTTCCAGCGCCAGAAAAAGCTGAAAGCTTCCCGCCACGCGCTGCGTGAAGCCGGCATTTCCTACTTTGAAGGCCGTTTCCAGAAAGCCGAGCGCGAGGCCAGCAAATCGCTGGACGACGAATACTCGCCGGAAAACAAGGCGCTGGCGCTCTTGATCGCCGCCCGTTCCGCCGGCGCCGCCGGCGATCTGGACAAGCGGGACGGCTATCTGGCGCAACTGGACGCCATGCCGCCGCGGCTGCAGCTGGCGCGCCATATGCTGGACGCGGAACTGAAGCTGGAAGCCAAAGACCCGCTGGGCGCCTTGGCCGCCATCGAACGCGCGCGCGCGCTGTCGCCCAATCTGACCAACGCCTTGCGGCTGGAATTGAAGGTCCGTCTGTTGCAGAAGCAGCCGGAGGCGGTGCTGGCGCTGACCGAGAAACTGCTCAAGGCCGACGCGCTGGAGCCGGAACAGGCGCGGCGCTACCGCTTGGCCGCCTACCAGCAACAGCTGGTGACGCTGCTGGGCGGTCAGGAAATCCGCGACTGGCTGCGCCGCATTCCGGAAGCCGAACGCAGCAACCCGCAGCTGATGGACCAGGTGGTGGCGCGGCTGATCGTGCTGCAGGACTACGACTACGCCGCCACCTTACTGGCCGGCGCGCTGGCCAACGACGACCACGACACCCCGGAGCTGTCTCGCGAACTGGGCAAGCTGGCCGAGCACCTGAGCGAGGACAAGCGCCTGGAACTGCTGAAAACCGCTGAAAACTGGCTGAAGAAGCGGCCGCGCGACCACTGGCTGCTGATGGCCTTGGGCCGTCTGGCCCTGTGCCAGCAGCTGTGGGGCAAGGCGCAGAGCTATCTGGAAGCCAGCGCCTCGATCTCGCCGACGCTGTGCGCCCACGCCGAGCTGGCGCGGCTGTTCGAAGCCACCGGCAAGGAAGAGCTGGCGGCTCAGCATTACAACAAGAGCCTGGAGCTGGCGCTGAAACAGGGCTGCTGATCCCGGGGACTCCATACGAAAAAGGACATGCTCGCGCATGTCCTTTTTTATTTGCCCTGATTGTTATTGGCTCAACTCGACAACAGCAGCACCCCCCAGGCCAAGGCCAGATAGCGCGCCGCCTTGCCCAGGGTCAGCCACAGAATGCTGGACCACCAGGGCAGCCGCAGCCAGCCGGCGGCCAAGGGGATGGCGTCGCCGATCACCGGCAGCCAGGACAGGGCCAGCACCGCCGGGCCGAAACGCTGGAACCAGCCGGCCAGCCGCGGCGGCAACTCCTTGCGCGGCGCCAGCCGCCCCAGCCACAGACTGGTGACGCTGCCGGCGGTATTGGCCACCGTGGCCACCAGCAAGGCCGGCCACAGCCACTCCGGCCATTTGTACAGAAAGGCGGACAGCGCCAGTTCGGAATTGCCGGGCAGGATGGTGGACGAGGTAAAGGCCGACACCGCCAGCCCGCCCAGGCCCAGCCAAACCAAATGACTCATTCATCAAACCCGATGGTTTCGCCGCAGGCGGCGGCGATGGCGGCGCTGAGCGTGGAGAAGAACTCCGAACCGTCGCGTGCGGCGATCCAGCGGCCGTCGCGGAAGGCGAAGTGGTAGCCGCCGCTCTTGGCCGCGATCCACAGCTCCTGATTGGCGGTGTGGCGGTTGACGATGATCTTGGCGCCGTCGCTGAACTCGATGTCCAGCACATTGCCGGACACCAGGTAGTCGGCGTCCAGATCATTGTCGTCGATGGCGGCTTCGATGCGTGCGAAGATGGCGTCGGTGTGCCGCAGAAATTCGGTTTCGTTCATTGCGCTTTCCCGTTGAATGACGGCCTGGACGCCGTCTTGGCGCGGCTCAGGCCTTGATCGCCGGGCGCATCGGAATCACACGACGCGCCGCAGCTTTGCTAGTATCCAGATTTTGCCACATTGGAACTCATTCGTATGCGCACCTTGCTGGCTTGTGCAAGCCTGACCCTGTTCCTGGCCGCCTGCGGCTTCAAAGGCCCCTTGTATCTGCCCGCCCCCGCCGCCAAGCCGGCCGCCGCCGCGCCGGCCGTCAAACCCGCGGCCAAGGCCGACGCCTCCGCTCCGCGCGCCGCGGCCGAACCCGCCGCTCCCGCCGTCCGCTGACGGTTCCCGCCGCGCTTTGGGCCCGGCGCGGCGGCCGCGAAATGCCGAAGACATATTGATATTCCCACGCGGTTTCCTGCGCTTCAGTCATATCCTTTACACTCAAAGGCTGTATCTGCAGATAAAGGAGCCGCCGATGTCCCACTTCGCCCGTCATCTGGAACATCACACCATCGTCAACCCCTTTCCCGGCATCGCCAAGCTGGAAGCGGCCTTGGGTCACCGCATCGGCGCGCGCATCGGCTCCAATGAAAGCATGGCCAAGCCGGCCTCGCCGCTGACGGCGGAATTCGGCGAGATGATGACGGAGCTGGCCCGGCTCTACCCGGACCCCTACGCGCACGGGCTGCGCCAGCGCGCCGCCGCCCACAACCGCGTGGACCCGAGCCAGGTGCTGTTCGACACCGGCGCCGACAGCCTGATCCTGCTGGCGCTGCGCCTGGCCTGTAATGTCGGCGACGCGGTGGTGTGCACCGCCGGCACCTATCCCACTTTCCGCTATTTCGCCGAAGGCGTGGGCGCGCGCATCCTGGAAGTGCCCTACCAGCAGCAAGGCGACCGGCTGCAAGCCGATCTGCCGCGGCTGGCGGAGGTGGCGCGCGCCGAGCGCGCCGCCGTGCTCTATCTCGCCAACCCGGACAATCCCAGCGGCCATTACTGGGGCGCGGACGATATCCTGGCGCTGCGCGAAATGCTGCCCTCGTCCACGCTGTTGATTCTGGACGAGGCCTACGTCGATTTCTGCGTGGACGCGCAGGACGCGCCGCCGCAAGGCGCGCTGCCCAACACGCTGCGGCTGCGCACCTTGTCCAAAGCCTATGCGCTGGCCGGCCTGCGGGTGGGCTACGCCGTCGGCCCGCAGCACATCGTCGCCAAGGCGGACCAGATACGGCCTCAATTCGCGCTGTCCAGCTTCGCCCAGCTGGCGGCTCAAATCGTGTTGGACGATCCGGACTACTCGCGCCAGCTGATCGCCGCCACCATCCATCTGCGCGACAAGCTGTCCGACGCCTTGCGCGCGCGCGATCTGGTGGTGATGCCCTCGCACACCAACTTCGTCTGCATCGCCTATCGCGACGCCGCCAGCAGCGAGGCCATTCACCGCCAACTGCTGTCCGACGGCATCGCCGTGCACCGGCCGCCGCATCCGGCGGTGCGCCATCTGCTGCGCGTCACCGCGCAGCCGCAGGCGCTGTCGGCCAAGGTGATGGCGGCGCTGGCGGAAGGTTAAGAAGCGGCTCAACATCCGCTGCGCTTCGTGATACGAGGCGCGGCGAGCACCGCTTCGTGAACGCCCACGCGCTACGCGTGCGTTTCGCTTCCTCAGCGGTTTTCGCCTTGTCTCGCGCTGGCTCGCAAGACTTTGAACCGCTCTTCCGCCCCATAAAAAACGCCCTGGACCGGCTAGCGGCCCAGGGCGCGGTCTTTTCCCCGCCGTCCTCACTCCGAGGTGCTGGGATTCCAGTAAGCCTGGCTGATGAAAGGCTGGGCCACCAGCTTGGCGGCGATCTCCTCCAGCTCCTCCCACTCCACCGAGGTGGACAGCAAGGTGGCGGTCATCTCCACCTCGTCGTCGCCGAAGGGCTCCACGTCCAGATCCCCCACCGGGTATTTGGACTCCTCCAGCAGATCGCTGAGCAAGGCCATCGCGTGCTTCTGGCCGGAACGGCTGGAAATCACGCATAGCTGGTAAGTGACTTCGCTGGTTTCGTCGTCGATCGGCTTGCGGTTGATGGAGTTCACCACCGGACGCAGCAAGGTGTTGCTGGCCAAGACGAACAGCGTGATCAGAAAGGCCTGCGGAATCTGACCGGCGCCGGCGCTGGCGCCGACCGCGGCCGAGCCCCACAAGGTGGCGGCGGTGTTCAAACCGCGCACGTTCAGGCCTTCCTTCATGATGGTGCCGGCGCCCAGAAAACCGACGCCGGACACCACGTAGGACGCCACCCGCGCCGCGCCGCCGGTGCCGTCCAGCTGCAAGGCCATGTCGACGAAGGCCGCCGCGCCCACCGCCACCAGGGTATTGGTTCGCAAGCCGGCGGTACGCTGACGGAACTGCCGCTCATAGCCAATGGCCGAGCCCAGGATGAAAGCCGTCAACAGGCTGAGCAAGGTTTGCAGCAGACCAGACCCGTTGAAGCCCAGAAACTGCAGTAAGGTTTCCACTTCTTATTCCTCCTGCGGTCGATTGAAAAAACAGCGCTCCCGTCGCGCCGGGAAACAGTCAGGCAGTTTGCCACATCCGCGTCACCGGGTCGTGTCCGACCAGGCGATTGCTGCGCGGCGAAGCACACGTGACGCCGGCCCAAGCAGGAAAATTGACGACGGCGGATGCCTGCTGACAGTACGCTGTCAGCAGGGGGGCCGCACACTGTCCTCCAGGCCGCAACGCCGCCTCCGTCCCGCCCGGAAGCGGCGCCGGGATGTCCCCGGCCGGATCTCGATAAAACCTGTTCAAGGAGTGTGCCATGTCCCCCGTTCTACACTGGTTTGAAATTCCCGTGCTCCAATTCGAGCGCGCCGTCGCCTTCTATCAACAGGCGCTGCGGGTGGAGCTGCAAGAAGAGAGCTTCGACAATAATCGCATGGCCCTGTTTCCCCAAACCGGCGACAGTTGCGGCGGCGCGCTGCTCAGCTGCCCGCAAGCCCGCCCCCATGTCGACGGCGTGCGCGTCTATCTGGACGGCGGCGCCGATCTCGACGCCACGCTGGAACGGATCAAGAGCGCCGGCGGCATCGTGGTGCAGCCCAAGACCGCGCTGCCGGAGAACTGGGGCCAGATCGCGCTGTTTTCCGATCCGGACGGCAATCTGATCGGCCTGCACAGCGCCGCATGAGCCGGCGCTACTGGATAGGCGTGGCCAGCCGCGACCATGTTCGGCGCGGTCTGGCCGGCGGCTTCGCCCAGCTCTGCCACGGCAAGGCCGCGCCGCTCAGGCGGATGGCGGCCGGCGACGGCCTGATCTATTACTCGCCGGTGCTGAGCCTGGAGGGGCGCGAGCCCTGCCAGCGCTTCACCGCCGTCGGCCTGGCGGCGGACGCCCGAGTCTATCCCTTCCGGGTCAGCACCGATTTCGAACCCTACCGGCGCGACATCGCCTTCTGGCCGGCGGAGGACGCCGACATCCGGCCGCTGCTCGGTCAATTGGCCTTTATCGCGGATCCGGCGCGCTGGGGCTACGCTTTCCGCTTTGGCCACCTGGAAATCGGCCATGCCGATTTCCTGTTGATCGCGCGCGCAATGCGGGCGACACTGCCGCCATCCATGCTGCGGGAATCCGACTGAATGCGCCGAGCCGACCGACTGGTCCAAATCCTCTTGCTGCTGCGCGGCCGCCGCCGCACCACCGCCCGACAATTGGCCGAATGGCTGGAGGTGACGCCGCGCACCGTCTACCGCGATATGGCGGACCTGATGGCCAGCGGCGCGCCGGTCAACGGCGAGGCCGGCGAGGGGTATTGGCTGGAAGCCGGCTTCACGCCGCCGGCGGTGGCGTTTTCCGCGCGCGAGCTGGCGGCGCTGGAAGTGGGCGCCCGCATGCTGGCCGCCTGGGCCGACCGCGACACCGCGGCGGCGGCGCAATCGGCGCTGGGCCGCATCCACGCGGTGCTGGGCTCGTCCGGCCTGCCGCCGGAACCGCTGTACGCGCCGACGTCGGGCAATTACCCGCGCGAGCGCTTGGCGCCGCTGCGCGACGCCATCGTCTCCCGCCAGCCGCTATGGGTGGACTACCGCGACGAAAGCGGCCGCGGCAGCCAGCGCGCCTTGATGCCGCTGGCGCTGTTCTTCTGGGGCGACCGCTGGCTGCTGGCCGCCTGGTGCGGGCTGCGCCTGGACTACCGCAGCTTCCGCGTGGACCGGCTGCAAAGCTGGCGCGCCACGGACTTGAGCTGTCCGCCCGGGGTCAGCCTGGCCGGCTATCTGAGCCATGTGGACGCCGGCGGCCAGGCGCTGGCCTGGCTGGAACAACACCAGCGCCAACCCTGGCATCAGGAATAAGACCCGCTAACAAAACCCCTGATCCCGCGTTGCGCCTCCTTGTCGTACTACGGGTACTGCCTGCGTCGGCGCGCCTTGGCTCAGGTTCTCTGCGAGGTGTTGTTAGCGGCTCTAAGCGCCGCGTCGCCGGCTCAAGGCAGCAGGATGATGGAGCCGCTGGTCTTGCGTCCTTCCAGATCGCGGTGCGCCTGCGCCGCCTCGGCCAGAGGATAGCGATGCGAAGGCGCCACCTTGATCCTGCCGTCCGCCACCCGTTCGAACAGCGCCTGGGCCGAAGCCTCCAGCTCCGCGCGGCTGGCGATGTAATCGGCCAGCTTGGGCCGGGTGAAGAACAGAGAGCCGCGGCTGGTCAATTCCAGCGGCGCGAACGGCGGCACCGCGCCGGAGGCGTTGCCGAAGCTGACCAGCATGCCGCGCGGGCTCAGGCTGGCCAGCGAGATCTGGAAAGTGTCCTTGCCCACCGAATCGTAAACCACCGGCACGCCCTGGCCACCGGTGATCTCGCTCACCCTGGCCACCACGTCTTCTCGGCTGTAATTGATCACATGCTGGCAGCCCAGACCGCGCACGATGTCGGCCTTGGCGTCGGAGCCGACGGTGCCGATCACCGTCGCGCCCAGCGCCGTCAGCCACTGCACCGCGATCTGGCCGACGCCGCCGGCGGCGGCGTGCCACAGCACGGTCTGCCCCGGCCGCACCGGGTAGCTGCGCTGCACCAGATACTCCACGGTCATGCCCTGCAACATCATGCAGGCGGCGGATTCGTCGCTGATGCCGTCGGGAATCTTCACCAGCACCGCCGCCGGCAACAGCCGTTCGCTGCTGTAAGCGCCCAGCGGGCCGCCGGCGTATGCGACGCGGTCGCCCACCGCCAGGCCAGACACCTCCGGCCCCAGCGCCTCCACCACCCCCGCCGCTTCCTGGCCCAGGCCGGACGGCAGCGGCAGCGGATACAGGCCGCTGCGCTGATAAGTGTCGATGAAGTTGACGCCGATGGCGGTGTGACGCACCCGCACCTGGCCCGGTCCCGGCGCGGCCAGCGTCTGGCTCTGCAGGCCCAGCACTTCCGGCCCGCCGGTATGGGAGAAAACGATGGCTTGAGTCATGGCGGCCTCCTCGGCGCAAAAAATCCAGTGTGCGGCAGCGCCTTCCCCCGGACAAGCCACTGTCGCAGAACAGACTGTTTCGATGCTCAGGCCAATAATTGCCCGCGCCCCCAGGCCAGCGCCTCCGGCAAGATGCGCGGCCAGGCTTCAAGCCTGTGGTCGTCGCCGTTGAACACCGTCTGACGGCAGTCCAGATACAGCGCGGCCGCTTCGCGCCAGTCCAGCACCTCGTCGCGGCTGCCCAACAGCAGCCAGTAACGGCGCGCGGACGGCTGCGCCACGCGCTGCGCCAGCAAGGCCCGCATATCGGCGTCGCTCAGGGTATAGACCACGCCGGTGTAGGGATTGGTTTGTTCGCCGATGAAGCGCGCCAGGTCGTCGTAAGGCCGCACCGCCGGGTTGATCAGCACCGCCGGGCGTTGATGACGCTCGGCCAGAAACGTGGCGTAATACCCGCCGAGTGAGCTGCCGATCAACAGGGTGTCGGCCGGCAAGGAGGCCACCAGGGCGGACGCCTGCTCAATCGCCTCGGCCGGATGCGGCGACAACTGCGGACAATGCAGGGTCGCATCGAAAGCGTTCTGTTGCAGATAAGCGGCGGTTTCGTTCGCCTTCAGCGATTGCGGACCGGAGTTGAAGCCGTGCAGGTAAACAATATGCATGCGGATGGGAACAAACGGAAAAGAAAGAGTTCATTCTAAATGGCCATCGTCCCAAGAAAAACCCTGGCAGCCGCGGCTGGCAACCGTCCTTTCGACGGGCTTGCCAATACATTCGCATGAATGATACAAAAACGCGGAAAAAATAATAAAACCGACGATTTATGCCATTGAGCGCGGTTTACAAAGATAACAGGAGAACATTAATGCTTGCCACCCTGCCGGACAACGCCCTCGTCGCCGACGCCACCACCACCAAGCCTTACTCCGTCGCCAGCCTGATCATGGCTTGCGGCTTTCTGCACCACAGCGCGCAGGCCTTTCTCGACGACGTGCGCGCCGATCAGGCGCTGATCCGTTCCGGCTTCTGCCCCCGTCACCATGTGCATGTGGACCGCGACGGCCAAGCCACGGTGGACGGCTTCGTCCACGAGCAAGTGGGTTTGTTGCTGCAACACAACGCCTCCCTGCATTTCGCCCTGCATGAGATGCTGATGCAGTTTGGCCCGGACGCCTGCAACGACACCCTGGCCGGCATCATCGTGCGCGGTCTGCGCGGGGTTCAGGACTGGCAGGCCGCCTGCCAGTGCCTGGCGGCGATGCGCCGCGGGCCGGCCCGCGCCTGAAAGCCCGGCCTGGGTTTCGAGGCCTATTTGGCCCTCTTGGCCAGATCCAGCGCCTTGAGCCTGGCGCCGACGTCGCCCTGAGCCGCCGCCTTGGCGTACCAGCGTATCGCCGCCGGCAGATCCCGCTCCACGCCGTCGCCGTGCTCGTACATGCTGGCGATCAGATATTGCGCGCCCATATCGCCCTGCTGCGCGGCTTTTTCGTACCAGTACGCGGCCAGCCGGTAGTCCTTGGCCGCGCCGCGGCCCAAGAAGTACTGGGTGCCCAGATCCAGCTCCGCCGGCAGATAATCCTGCCGCGCGGCCAACAGGAACCAACGCGTCGCCTCGGTCTGCGACTTGGCCACTTGCTGACCGCTTTCATACAGCGCGCCCAAGGCGTGCTGCGCCTGCGGCAGACCCGCGTCGGCAGCGCGGCGCAGCCAGCGCTCGCCCTGCGCCCGGTCCGGCGCGCCGCCTTCGCCGCGCCAATGCATCATCGCCAGGTCGAAAGCCGCCACCCGGTCGCCCGCCTGGGCCGCTTGCTCGAACTGCCGGCGCGCGGCGGCGAAATCGCCGCGCTGATAGCTGGCCCAGCCCGCCACGTCCGCGGCCAGGGACGCCAGCGCCCACGCCGCCCATATCCCGCCTGCCCACGCCTTCATCGCGCCTCTCCTCATCGGGCCCCTACTACCAAAGCTTAGAAGCTGTTCAAAGCCCGCTGAAGCGCCAATGCGCCACTGACGCATTCCGCTTTCTCAGCGGCGTTCGCCCTGTCTCGCTCTCGCTCGCGAAACTTTGAACAGACTCTTAGTCGGCGGCGGCCGGGAAATCTGTCGGCGGCGGCTCACCGCCCAGCTTCCGGTCGATGAACTCCAGGAAGGCGCGCACCTAGGCCGGCACGTGCTTGCGCTCGGGAAACACCGCGTGCAGCGGCAAGGGATAGCGCTCCAGCAGAGGCAGCAGCCGGCCGGTAGCCCGGCGCAATGCTTGCTATGCTGAAAGTCCATCCCGCGCGACTAAACCACCATGGCTCCACCCCTAGGCCCTCATCCCGAGCGACAGCTGTACCGCGACGCGGACGGCCGGTATTGCGCGCGTCTGGGCGGCTGTCAGCTCAGCAGCGTGTTCCAGCCCTTGTTCTACCGCAGCGGCGGCGTGTTCGGCTACGAGGCGCTGCTGCGCGTACGGACGCAGGACGGCCAGACGCCGTCCCCCGACTCTTTTTTGTCCGGCCTGCCGCCGGAGCTGGCGCTGGAGGCCGATCAGCTGGCGAGGCTGATCCACATTCGCAATTTCGCGCAAAGCGGCCAATCCGGCTGCCTGTGCCTGAACCTGCTGGCCCAGACCGCGGTGGTGGACAACCACGGCCGCAATCACCTTCCCCTGCTGCAAGGCCTGCTGGACTCGCTGGAACTGGACAGCGGCGGCGTGATTTTCGAACTGCCGGAATACGAGGTGGAACACCACGGCCAACCGCTGATCAACAGCCTGCGTCTAACCGCCGAGGCCGGCTTCGGCCTGTCTGTGGACGATTTCGGCGCGGTGGCCGCTCGCCACGGCAAGGTCAAGTCGCTGTGCCCGGACCTGATCAAGATAGACCGCAGCCTGCTGCTGGACTATATGTCCGGCGAACGCCACCGGCTGCCGGTGCTGCTGGAGCTGGGCTGGCAGATAGGCTGCCGCATGGCGGTGGAAGGCATAGAAACCCGCGAGCAACACCAGGCGATGCAGGAACTGGGGGTCGAGCTCTACCAGGGCTTCTACCTGGGCAAGCCGGCCGAACTGCCGGTGACCTGCCAGCTGTGACCGGCGCGGTCCAGCCACAGGCTGAGCAAGGCCAGCGCGGCCAACGCCGCGCCCAGCCATACCGGCGCGCGCAGGCTCCAGCCGGCGTCCAACAAGGCACCGCCACCCCAGGAACCCAGCATCAGCCCCAGATTGACCACCGATACATGCAGGCTGTTCACCATAGGCCCGCTGCCGCCGGCGCGCACCACCCGCGCCACCATCGCCGGATTCATCGGCAGGCCGGCCAGACCCAATAGCAGTGCGCAGATCACCGTCGCAGTCTGCCATTGCGCCAGCGACGCCAACGCCACCAGGGCAGCCAGCAAGACCAGCAGGCCGCCGCGCAGCACGGCGCGGGTGTGGCTGTCCGCCAGGCGGCCGCTGAACAGATTGCCGAGCACCGTCGCCAGCCCGTAAGCGGCGAACAGCCAGGGTAGCGTCGAAGCGGCGAAGCCGCTGACCCGGGTGAACAAGGGCGCCAGATAAGTGAAAGCGGCGAACACCGCGCCTATGATCAGGCCGCTGCTCAGATAGGCTGCCCACAGGCTGGGTCGCGCCAGCCGGCGCCCCTCCTCGTCCAGACTCAAGGTCTGCGGGCGGACGCCGGACGGCGTCAGCGCGGCGATACCCGCCGCGGCCAACGCCACCATGCCCGCCACCAGCCAAAAGCTCACACGCCAGCCCCAATTCTGGTCCACCCAGGCCGCCAGCGGCAGGCCGGCCACCGAAGCCAGCATCAGGCCGTTGAGCACCAGCGCGGCGGCGCGCGCCACCCGGTGTTCGCCCACCAGTTCCGCCGCCAAGGCCACGGCCACGCCGATAAAAGCCGATTGCGCCACGCCGCAGATCAGCCGCGACCACAGCATCTGCCCGTAATCGCCGGCCAGCGCGCCCAAAACCTGCCCGGCCAGGAATAACAGCAACAGGCCGATCAGGCTGTGCTTGCGCCGCGCCGAACGCAGCAGCCAAATCAGCGCCGGCCCGCCCAGGACCACGCTGGCGGCGTAGGCCGACACCAGATTGCCCACCGCCGGCAAGCCGACGCCCAGAGCCGCCGCCAACGACGGCATCATCCCCGCCACCATGAATTCCGACGTCGCCATCGCAAAAATGCATAGGCCCAACAGATACACCGTCGCCGGCATCGCCGACTCACCGCTCTTGCCTGTCATCCCACTTCTCCCGTATCGCACATGAACGAGGGCTTATGCTAGATTCCTTGGCGATACGGAAAAATAGTCTTCAATTCCATACATAACGGAACTTTATTCCGTAATTTCGAGGCAAACCATGGAAAAAATGAGCGGCATCGAGCTGTTCGCCCATATCGCCCAGCAAGGCAGCCTGGTGGCCGCCGGACGGCAACTGGGCATTTCCGCCTCCGCCGCCGGCAAAGGCCTGGCGCGGCTGGAGGCGCGCTTGGGCGCGCGGCTGGTTCAACGCAGCACCCGGCGGCTGACCTTGACCCCGGCCGGCGAGCAATACCTGCAACGTTGCCTGCGCATTCTGGACGAAGTGGAAACGGCGGAGCGCGAGTTGCAACAAGAGCAGGCCGCGCCGCGCGGCCGGCTGAAGGTGGGCCTGCCGCACGAATGCGGCGTGCTGGCCCCGCTGCTGGCCGCCTTCATGCAAGACTATCCGGAGATCGAACTGGATCTGGACTACAGCGACCGGCTGGTGGACGTGATAGGCGAAGGCTTCGATGTGGTGATTCGCGGCGGCGAACCGGGAGACTCGCGCTTGAGCGCGCGGCGGCTGGGCGCTTACCGCATGCGGCTGGTGGCCGCGCCGGCCTACTTCGCCCGCTGCGGCGAGCCGGCGTCGCCGATGGATCTGACGAAGCACCGCTGCCTGCATTACCGCTATCCGCGCAGCGGCAAACTGGCGCCGTGGCCGCTGGCCGGCCAGGATGAAGACGCGCCGGCGCTGCCGGTCCATGCCTGCGCCAATACCGGCGACGCGCTGATCCAGCTGGCGGAGCAAGGCGCCGGCATCGCCTGCCTGCCGGACTTCACCGTGCGCCGCCAACTGGCGGACGGACGGCTGCGGGCGCTGCCGGAAGCCTGGGCCGAGCGCAGCGGCGTCCTCTATCTGCTATGGCCCGGTTCGCCCTATCCGCCGCCGCGGCTGCGCGCCTTCATCGACTTCTTCGCCAAACGCGGCTTCCCCGGCGGCTGAACCCCGCCGGACTCTGGCTCAGGGCGCCGACACCAGCCGGTCCGCCATCGCCTTGATCGCCCGCATCTGCACCCCGTTCTTCCAGGCGAAATTCACGCCGGTATAGCCGAACCAGTCCCAGCAGCCGTTCGGGTTGCCCGGCGGCATCGCCGTGGTCTGCGGATACAACACGATGATGCGATTGCTGTCCGCCCATTCGTTGTAGCCGGCATGGCCGTAGAAAGCGTCGCCGACCGCGCCCGCGTACTGGCGGCAACCGTGCAGCGCCACATGCACCTTGCAGGATTCGCCCTCGGCGCAGGCGCGCGGCACATAGACATAGCCCTCGTCGGCCAGGCTGCTGCCCGGCGGCGCGTACGGCTTCTGGTTGAAAGCGGACACCTGGCTGCTCAATTGGCCGGCGCGCGGCTGCAAGGGGCCGTAGATTTGCGTCAGGATAGCGCCGGCCTGGTCGTAGCCTTCGCCCTTCCAGTCGCAATGGTTGACGTAAGGCGACTTGGTCTCGCCGCAGTCATTGCCGTAAGCCGGCGTGATCTGGGCATGGCCGGCCGGCAGGCTGCGCAGGTAGTCGATGCTTGCCGCCGGCACCCCCAGCTTTCGGAAATAACGCTCGGCGCTGTCCACCACCGCCGTCTTGACGGTATTGTCCTGGCTGCCGCTGAACAGATAGACGCGGCGCTTGGCCAGGTTGGACAAGGGATCGATCTGTCCCGCCAGCGCGAACTGCTGCGTCGCCAGCACCAGGCCGCCCACCGCCGGCGGCGGACCGCTCATGCAGGCCGGCGCGCCCGCCAGCATGCCCTTGGAACAATAGTAAGGCCCGCCCGCCACCACGCCGACGCCTCGCACCGAGGCGGAAAACGCCACCTGATACTGCACCGCCATGAAGGCGCCGGACGACAGACCGGACACCGAAGACTGCCGCGCGTCGCCGCGATACGCCGGCAGCGGCTCCGCCGCCGCCATCTGCGCCAGCGTCAACGCCAGCGCCCCAGCCCACCACCAAGCAGGTTTCAACATAAGCCCTCCTTAAAGAACCCGTTCCCTGTCCGCCCGCGTCATCAAACGCGACACGGCGAGCGCGGCTTTGAAACGCCCATGAGCCACGAGCGTTCCGCGTGCTCGGCTGCTTCGCCTTCGCTCGCGAGACTTTGAACAGACTGCGGTATCGCGCGAGGATCGCGCTCCCGCCTGGATTATGGCGTCCCCAGCCGGCAAAAATCACCCCAATGTCATGAATCGTCGGCAAATCGGTCAGTTCCCGCCCTGCCCCCAATCCCTCTCTGCCGCCGGAGCTGTTCCGCGTCGCTGGTATTCCGTACTATTCCAGTTTCATCAATGACAAGAAGAACGGCATGCCCCCGCTCCCCGCGCCCCGTACCGCCGGCCTGCGCGTCTCGCTGTTGCTCGGCCTGACGCTGACGCTCGCCGCCTGCAAACCCCAGCCGCCTCCGCCCGCCGCCGAGCCGGCCGACACCGCCAGCGCGCCGTCCGTCGCCGGTCAAGTGCGACGCCTGAGCGCCGTGCCGGCCGGCGTCGAGCTGCGCGGCAAGCTGACCGCCGCCTACGGCTGGACGGACAGCGCCGGCGAGCACGTGCTGGTGCTGGCGGAGCGACAGGAAGCGCGCGGCGCCGACGGCGCGCAGAGCGCGACGCTCTACGCCGCGCAATACACGCTGGGCCAGGATAGGCCGCGACGGCAGTGGATGCTCAGCGACGGCGTGACGCGCTGCGAGTTCGACGCCAGCGCGACCTTCGATCTGGCCTCCATTGCTTTTCCGGACCTCAACAGCGACGGCGCGCTGGAAACGGTGGTCGGCTATCGCAGCGCTTGCGCCAGCGACGTCAGCCCCAACGACTACAAGCTGATTCTTCACGCCGGCAAAGCCAAATACGGCCTGCGCGGCCTGGATCGCCAGGGCGTGCGCTGGCTGGACCCGGACAGCGGCCACCTGACCGGACTGCCGCTGCCCGAGGACTGCAGCCCGCAGGGCCAGCGGGCGCTGCAGGCCAAGGGCTGGGAGAAAGACTTCGAACCGCCCTATCTGCCCGGCTGTTACACCGACGAAAACGACTTCGCCGCAGCGCCGCCGGCTTTTGCCCGCCACATGCGCCAGCAGTGGTTCGCGCTGATGCGGCATCAGGAAGACAACTGGCTCAAGCAACAACAGGAATGAGCGCGCGGCTTGCGGCCCTCGCAAACCTGCCCTTCGGTAATTATGATAATAATTCTTGTTTGCAATAAAATCGGAGCCACCACCCGCGTCTATCCTAAGGATTTTCATGGCTTCCGATTTTTCCCGCCCGCGCCGCGCCGCGCTGCGCTTATGGCTGAGCGCCGGCCTCGCTCTGGCCTTGAGCGCCTGCGGCGCGCCTGAACAAAGCGCCGACGCCTCCGTCGCCGCCGCCGGCCAGTGGCCGCGCACCTTGAGCACGCCCAAGGGTCCGTTGACGCTGGAGCGGCCGCCGCTGCGCATCGTGTCCACCAGCGTGACCCTGACCGGCACCCTGCTCGCCATCAACGCCCCCGTGGTGGCCAGCGGCGGCAGCGCCGCCAATTCCAAAGTCACCGACGGCCAGGGCTTCTTCACCCAATGGGGGGCCGTGGCCAAGCAACGGGGCGTGCAGCCGCTTTACCAGGGCGAGCCCAATGCCGAAGCCATCATCGCCGCCCAGCCGGACCTGATCGTGATGGCCGGCACCGGCGGCGACTCCGCGCTGAAGCTGTACGAGCAATTAAGCCAGATGGCGCCGACTCTGGTGGTCAATTACGACGACAAGAGCTGGCAGGAGCTGGCGACGCTGCTGGGACGCGCCAGCGGCCGCGAGGCCGACGCCCAGGCGGTGATCGCCCGTTTCGACGCCGAAGTGGCGCAGTTGAAAAGCAAGCTGAAACTGCCGCCGCAGCCCACCGCCGCCATGGTGTACGGCGAGGACGGCTCCGGGGCCAATCTTTGGACGCCGGAATCGGCCCAAGGCAAGCTGCTGCAAGCGCTGGGCTTTACGCTCGCCACCGCGCCGGACAGCGTCAAGGGCAACACCAGCCAGGGCGTGCGCCGCGACATCGTGCAACTGTCCGGCGAGAAATTCGCCGAAGGGCTGCGCGGCAACAGCATCCTGCTGTTCAACGCCGACGCGCCCAGCGTGCCCAAGGTGCTGGCCAATCCCTTCCTTGCCGGCAACGCCGCGGTGCGCGGCAAACAGGTCTACGCCGCCGGCTTCGACACCTTCCGCCTGGATTACTACAGCTCGCGCAATCTGCTGGCGCGGCTGGCGCGGCAATTCCAATAGCCGGCAGCGGCCGGCTTCCTTCCCGACAGGCTCGCGCCCGACACGGCGCGGGCCTGTTTTCACATTGATCGCGGCCATCCGGCGCCGCCTTCTCCATGAGCCGCCTTCCCATGACGGAGCCGTGTAATTTTTTTAAGTAAATAAACAATGTTACTCATTAAATAAATTACATTAATGGCAATCGATGGAAAATTATCGATAGCAAAGCCTATTTAGCCCCCCATCTGAAATCACGGCCAAATCAGGAGGCTCCCACCACAAGCGCCGCTTGTCAGGCGCAAAAAAGCCCCGGGCGCGGACGCGCCTCGGGGCACTTCAATGCATTCCATGCCGCGATCAACTTGATGAGCGGCCATGCCGGCGCGCGGCGCCGCGCCGCGCGACAAAAAAAGGCCGCCTTGAAAGGCGGCCTGTTCGGCATGCGGCGCTTATTGCCGCCAAGCGGGATGATTCACGACCAACCCAGGCTGGCCAGCTCCTCCGCGCTCAGATGCCGCCATTCGCCCTGCGGCAGCTCGCCCAGCGCCACGCTGCCCAGGCTGATGCGGTGCAGCTGTTCCACCCGGTTGCTGGCCGCCGCCACCATGCGTTTGACCTGGTGATACTTGCCCTGGGTGATGGTCAGCAGAATCACATGGCTGTCCAGCCGCTCTATGCTGTCGGCGGCGAACTCCGCGCCTTCGTCGTTCAGATAAACCCCGCTTTGCAGCTTGGCGATGAACTCCTCGCTGGCCGCGTGTTTCAGCGTCACCTGGTAGCACTTGGGCACCAGCTTCTTGGGCGAGCTGAGCGCGTGCACGAACTGGCCGTCGTTGGTCAGCAGGATCAGGCCGGTGGTGTCCACGTCCAGCCGGCCCACGGCGGTGATGCCCAGATTGCCGAACTGATAAGGCAGCAGCCGATAAATGCCGGGATTGTGCTGCGGCTTGTGCGAGGTTTCGTAATTGGGGGGCTTGTGGAACAGCAAGTAGAGCGGCCCGGTCACCACGTCCCAGGGCTTGTCGTCCACCACCAGTTGCCGGATATCGGCCAGTTCCACCTGCTGACGGTAGTTGTCGACGATCTCGCCATTGAGTTCGACCAGGCCGTAGTCGATCAGCTGCCGGCATTCCTTGCGGCCGCCAAAGCCTTGTTGTTGCAGTAGTCGGTAAAGTTCCATCAGCGGATGGTAGCACACCGCCCCCGACGCGCCAGGCCGCCAAGCCGGAGCGTCAGGACACCAGCGGACGCATGGGATCCGCCACGCACACCCGGTCGCGCCCTTCCTTCTTGGCGCGGTACAAGGCCGCGTCGGCGGCGGCCACCACGCTGCCGGCGTCGGTGCCGTGCAGCGGGCACAGCGCCAGCCCCACCGACAAGGTGACGCGGATATCGTGCCCGCCGGCCACGATGGGCAGAACGCGCACATCGTGGCACAGCTGGCGCGCCTTGGCGTAGGCGTCGTTCAGCGACGCGCCGGGCAGCAGAATGAAGAACTCTTCGCCGCCGTAGCGGCAAACGATGTCTCCGCTGCGGAAGGCGTCGCTCAGATGCGCCGCCAGCGCCGTCAGCACCGCGTCGCCGCAAGGGTGGCCATACCGGTCGTTGATCTGCTTGAAATGATCGGCGTCGACCATCAACACCGCCACGTCCCTGTGCACCGCCAGCATATGGCTAAGGATGCGCGGCAGAATATCGTCCAGATGACGGCGGTTGAACAGGCCGGTCAGCGGATCGCGCAACGCTTGCTCGCGCAAGCCCTGCTGCAGCAGTTCTATTTCATTCAGATTCTGGCGCAGCGCCTGGTTGGCCTGCAGCAAATCCTGCTCCAGCTGTTTGCGCTCGCTGATGTCGTTGACGCCGTTGATCACGAACCAGCCGTCGTCGGCCCTCACCACGGAACAGGAGATCAGCGCCCAGAACTCCCGGCCGTCGGCGGCGCGCAGCCGCACTTCGCGGTCGCGCACGCAACCGCCTACACGCAGCAGCGCGGACACGCGCTCGCGCTCGGTTGGATCCACGTAGAAGTCCTGCACCCGCAGCGGCCGCCCGGGCGCCAGACGTTCGCGGAACAGCTCCTCGGCGCGGGCATTGGCGTAGATCAGCTCGCCCCCTTGCAAACGGTTCATCGCCAAGGGGAAGGGCGCGGCGTCGGCCATCAGGCGCAAGCGCGCCTCGCTGTCCGCCAGTTCGCGGGTGCGGGCGCGGACCTTGCCCTCCAATTGGCGGTTGACCCCGCGCAGCCTGGCCTCGGTGCGTCGCAGATCCACCGCCAGCGCGCCGAACACCAGCAAGGTGGTGGTCTGGATCAGCATCAGCATGCTGAGAGTCAGCAATGCCTGCTCGCCGTGCCCGAAAGCGCCGTGGCCGGACACGCCGCCGGCCAGAGCCAGCAGCAAAATCCCCAGCGACAGGCCATGGGCCAGCCGCAAGCGCTGGCGAAACGCGAACCACAGCAGAGGCAGGCTGAAGCAATAAGGCAGGGCGGCATAGCGTCCGGTGCTGTCGTCTATGCCCAGCATGGCCAGGCCGGCGACCAGCAAGGTCAGCCAGGCGGTCAAACCGTCCAGCGAGCCGAGGCCGCCGTGGCCTTCGCCTGTCACCGCGCGCCTCAACAGCAGCAGACAGGGCGTCAGGCTGAAAATGCCGGCCAGGTCCGCCAGCCACCAGGCGATGAAGTGACGCCCCAGCGGCAATAAGAGTTGCGGCTGACCATGCAGCAGGGCCGCCGTGCCGCCCATGGCGGCGACGGCCGCGGCCAGCGCCGCGCCGGCGATGAAGGCCTGGACATAGGACAGGCTGTGCAAGGGCAGGCGCCGGCCGCAGCGGTAGCGCACCAGCAAGGCGCCCAACAAGCTGCCCACCGTATTGGCGCCGGCGATCAACAAGGCGTCCGCCAGCGGCAACTGGCGCGACAAGAGGCTAAACAGCAAAGATCCCGCCGCCAGCCCCATGCCGTAGCGCTGGCCGCCGCGCAAGGCGACCGCCATCGCCAGACCGGCCGGAAACCAGGCCGGCGTCAGCCAGGTTTCCGCATTCATGAAGCCGGCCATCAATAGCCGCGCCAAGCCCCAATAGGCCGCGGCCACGCTCAGCTGCCGCCATGCGGCCGCCCAAAAGCCCGCGGCGGCATCCCTCCATCGCTGCATGCTTGTCTCCACCCTCCCTCAGCGCACAGCCGCGACGGCCGGCGAATGGGGGAAACCATCCGTCCCCCGCGCGCCGGCTTGAGCGCGACCGGTGTTCCGGGCCGTCCCCGGAACGGGGAGCAAGGCGGGAAACGCCGCTTTTTAGTCAATATAGATATATTGGATAAATTCCGCCGTCATTCCTTGGCTTTCTTGACTGCCACACTCACAGGGTGCGGGCGGGCTATCTTGCTGATTCACATCGCGATTGAATAAATGATAGCTATCATCTAAAACGGAATCACCGCTTCGTCATTGCGTTGCGCCACCCTCTAGCCGAACAGGAAGGTCAACGATGCGCTACAGCTCAACTCACAAGACCGAAACCCGTCAACGGATCCTGACCATGGCCTCGCTGCGTTTTCGAGCCGAAGGCGTGGCCAATGTCGGCATCGCCAATCTGATGGCCGATCTGGGACTGACCCACGGCGGTTTCTACGCCCACTTCCACAGCAAGGACGATCTGGTGGCGCAATCCTGTCGCCAGGCGCTGCTGGACATGAACGAGATTTGGCAGGCCCAACTGGAGCAGGCGCCCAACGGCGCCGGGCTGAAACGGCTGGCCAAGGATTATCTGAGCGCGGCGCACCGCGACTTTCCGGACTCCGGCTGCGCCGCCGCCGCGCTGGCCGGAGAGCTGGCCCGCCACGACAAAGCCACGCGCCAGGCGTTTTCCGAAGGCTTGCAGGCGCTGCTGCACACGCTGCGCCAGGCGCAACAATGCGACACGGCGGCCGGCTCGCGGCCGGCGCTGGCGCCCGAAGCCTGCCTGGCCCTGATGGTGGGCGCCTTGCTGCTGTCCCGCGCCATCTCGGACGAGACGCTGTCCGACCGGCTGCTGAAAACCGCGGCGGCGGCGCTGGCCCTGCAAGCCCGGGCGTAGAACCCGTTCAAAACCTCGCGGACAAGCGCGAGACAAAACCTTGCGGCGGAAGAAACGGAAGGAGCGCACGGCGCGTGAGCGTGCTGAGACCTAGCCGCCGCGCGAGATCTCGCGCAGCGCAGCAGGTAGGAAACAGCCTCTTTAGACGATGTCGAGGTGGTCTATGCCTTCCAGCGGGTCCCTGGACTTGGAGCCTTCGCTGTAAAGCTTGATCTTCAGCCGCAGATCGTTGATGGAGTCGGCGTTGCGCAGAGCGTCCTCGTAGCTGATCAGATCCGCCTCGTACAGCTCGAACAAGGACTGGTCGAAGGTCTGCATGCCGGTCTCGCGCGAGCGGCCCATCACTTCCTTCAGACCGGCGATTTCGCCCTTGAAGATCATGTCGGACACCAGCGGGCTGTTGAGCAGGATTTCCACCGCCGCCACCCGGCCGCGGCCGCTTTTGATCGGCACCAGCCGCTGGGAAATGATGGAACGCATATTCAGCGACAAATCCATCAAGACCTGTTGATGACGCTCCTCGGGGAAGAAGTTGAGGATGCGGTCCAGCGCCTGGTTGGCGTTGTTGGCGTGCAGCGTGGCCAGGCACAGGTGGCCGGTTTCGGCGAACTGCAAGCCGTAGCCCATGGTTTCGCGATCGCGGATCTCGCCCATCAGGATCACGTCCGGCGCCTGGCGCAGGGTGTTCTTCAAGGCGATGTCCCAATCATCGGTGTCCACGCCCACCTCGCGCTGGGTGATGATGGACTTTTTGTGCTGGTGCACGTATTCGATCGGATCTTCGATGGTGATGATGTGGTCGTGGTTGTGGCTGTTGCGCCAGTCCACCAGCGCGGCCAGCGAGGTGGATTTGCCCGAGCCGGTGCCGCCGACGAAGATCACCAGCCCGCGCTTGATCAGCGCGATGTCGCGCAAGACCAGCGGCAGGTTGAGCTGGTCGAAAGTGGGGATTTCGGTGTTGATCTTGCGCAACACCATGCCGGCGTGGCCCTGCTGCACATAGGCGCTGACGCGGAAGCGCCCCAGGCCCGGCGGATTGATCGCGAAGTTGGCCTCCTTCTTGGTTTCGAACTCCTCGGTCTGCCGGTCGTTCATCACCGCGCGCACCAATTCCTTGGTGTGCTGGGCGGACAGGGGCTGCGGCGCCACCGGTGTGATCTTGCCGTCTATCTTCATCGCCGGCGGGAAATCGGCGGCGATGAAGACATCGGAGGCGTTCTTGCCGGTGGCGTGCTTCAGCAGATCCAGTATGAACTTGGAAGCCTGGTCTTTTTCCATGATGAGGTCCCGCGGGTCGCCGTTTCTAGTGTAGCGCAGCGCCCGCTCAGAATTGATCCTTGTTGGCGGCCTTTTGTCTGGCGTCCGCCGGCGACACCATATTGCGCCGCACCAGCTCCTGTAGACACTGGTCCAGCGTCTGCATGCCGTGCTGCTGACCGGTCTGGATCATGGAGTTGATCTGGGCGATCTTGTTTTCGCGGATCAGGTTGCGGATCGCCGGGGTGCCCAGCATGATTTCATGCGCGGCCACCCGCCCGCTGCCGTCCTTGGTCTTGAGCAGGGTCTGGGCGATCACCGCGCGCACCGATTCGGACAGCATCGAACGCACCATCTCCTTTTCCCCGGCCGGGAACACGTCGACGATACGGTCTATGGTCTTGGCGGCGGAGCTGGTGTGCAGGGTGCCGAACACCAGGTGGCCGGTTTCCGCCGCGGTCAGCGCCAGGCGTATGGTTTCCAGATCGCGCAATTCGCCCACCAGGATCACGTCCGGGTCTTCGCGCAGGGCGGACTTCAGCGCATTGGCGAAGCTGTGGGTCTGCAAGCCCAGCTCGCGCTGGTTGATCAGGCACTTCTTGCTGTCGTGGACGAACTCGATCGGATCCTCCACGGTCAGGATATGGGAGAAGTGGTTGTCGTTGATGAAATCAATCATCGCCGCCAGCGTGGTGGACTTGCCTGAGCCGGTGGGGCCGGTCACCAGCACCAGCCCGCGCGGAAAGGCGGCGATTTCCTGGAAGATCTTGGGCGCGCCCAGCTGCTCCAGCGACAGCACCTTGGACGGAATCACCCGGAACACCGCCCCCATGCCGCGGTTCTGCACGAAGGAGTTGACGCGGAAGCGGGCGATGCCGGGCAGGTCGAAGGAAAAGTCGCACTCGAAGGTGTCTTCGAAGATTTTGCGCTGGTAATCGTTCATGATGTCGTACACCATGTCGTGCACGTCATGGTGGTCCATCGGCGGCAGGTTGATGCGGCGGATGTCGCCGTTCACCCGGATCATCGGCGGCAGCCCGGCGGACAGGTGCAGGTCGGACGCCTTGTTCTTGACCGTAAAGGCCAAGAGCTCCGAAATTTCCATAATATAATCTCCACGATGACTGCGCCGCCGCCATGGTTTCAGCCGCCAGGCGACCACTTGAAAAATAATGAAGAACCGCCCGCGTCGGCGACGCGCCCGAACGAGACCCCGGCATTTCCGGCTCTGGCGCTGATTGTAAGCTCAACTCAGCCATTTGGGATATCGCCGTCACCCCATATTATTAATGATGCGCGGCCATGATTCTTTGTAGAAACCCCAAACCCGGGCAACAAGCCTCACCGCCCGCAGCAAACCATTTCTCGACGCCATGACAGACTCCATCTCCCAACCCTTGCAGCAAGTCCGCCAACGCCTGGCGGACGCGGAACACGCCGCCGGCCGTCCGGCGGGATCGGTGCGCTTGCTGGCCGTCAGCAAAACCTTCCCCGCCGCGGACATCGAGCAAGCCTATCTTGCCGGCCAGCGCGCCTTTGGTGAAAACTACGTGCAGGAATTGCAGCAGAAGGCCGAGGCGCTGGCCGGCCTGGAGATCGAATGGCACTTCATCGGCCCGATGCAATCCAATAAAACCCGAGCGGTGGCGGAATTGGCGCACTGGGCCCACTCGGTGGAGCGGCTGAAAATCGCGGAACGGCTGTCGGCGC
This sequence comes from Chromobacterium sp. S0633, assembly GCF_024158805.1. NCBI lineage: Bacteria > Pseudomonadati > Pseudomonadota > Betaproteobacteria > Neisseriales > Chromobacteriaceae > Chromobacterium > Chromobacterium sp. S0633. Next base: position 63,962 of record NZ_JAMZGH010000026.1, read on the forward strand.
AACGTCCGGCGGCGCTGCCGCCGCTGAACGTGTGCATTCAGGTGAACGTGTCCGGCGAGGCCAGCAAGAGCGGCTGCGCGCCGGAGCAGGCGCTGGAACTGGCGCGCGCGGTGGCGGCCTTGCCGCGTCTGACCCTGCGCGGCCTGATGTGCATCCCGGAACCCACGGAGGACACGGCGCGGCTGGCGTCTCAGTTCGCCCAGCTGCGCAGGCTGCGCGAACGCCTGATCGCCGAAGGGCTGGCGCTGGACACGCTGTCCATGGGCATGTCCTCCGACATGGCCGTCGCCGTCGCCGAAGGCGCCACCCTGGTGCGGGTGGGCACGGCCATTTTCGGCGCGCGCCATTATCATTGAATGACATCGGCTTGAAACGATAGCGGTTTCAGGCCGGTTTATAAGGAAAAAGCATGCGGATTACCTTCATAGGCGGCGGCAATATGGCCAACGCCATCATCGCCGGCCTGATCAAGCAGGCGGCGCATCGCATCCACGTGGTGGACCCGGACGCCGGCAAAGTGGAACGGCTGCGCCAGGAATACGACGTCAGCGGCGGCGCGGCGCTGCCGGACGCCTTCGGCATCGGCGACATCGTGGTGCTGGCGGTCAAGCCGCAGCATCTGCGCGACTTGTGCCTGGAGCTTGAGCCCAGGCTCAACGGCGCGCTGGTGATCTCCATCGCCGCCGGCATCCGCCTGGACGCGCTATGCCGCTGGCTGGGCAGCAAGCGCGTGGTGCGGGTGATGCCCAACACCCCGGCGATGATAGGCAAGGGCGTGTCCGGCCTGTTCGCCTCGGTGGGCGTCAGCGAAGACGACCGCCAGGACGCCAACACCGTGATGCAGGCGGCCGGCATCACCGTCTGGCTGCAAAACGAACAACGCATCGACGACGTCACCGCCGTGTCCGGCAGCGGCCCGGCCTATGTGTTCTATTTCATCGAAAGCATGATAGAAGCCGCCCAGCAAACCGGCTTTTCCGAAGCGGAAGCGCGCCGGCTGGTGCTGGCCACCTTCGAAGGCGCGGTGGAACTGGCCAAGCAAAGCCCGCTGTCCGTGGCCGCCTTGCGCACCAATGTGATGTCCAAGGGCGGCACCACCGAACGCGCCATCGCCCGCTTTGAGGCGGAAGGCGTCAAGCAGGCCATCATCGCCGGCACGCTGGACTGCCGCGACCGCTCCATCGAAATGGGCCAACAACTCAGCCAGGACTAAGCCACATCATGTTCTTCGACACTTTGCGCTTTCTGATCCACACCCTTTGCGGCCTGTTCGTGCTGGTGCTGCTGCTGCGCTTCTATCTGCAAGTGGCGCGCGCGCCGTTCAAACACCCGCTGTGCCAGTTCGTGATGGCCGCCACCAATTTCGCGGTGCTGCCGCTGCGCAAGCTGGTGCCGGCGATGCGCGGCTACGACAGCGCCACCATGTTGCTGGCCTGGCTGGTGGCGCTGCTGTCCAATGTGCTGGTCACCTTGCTCAGCTCGGTGCCGGAAGTCTTCACCTTTCCGCAGGTCTGGGTGGCGCTGTCGCTGCTGTCGCTGCTGGAAGTGTTCAAGCAATCGCTGACCCTGTTGATGGGCAGCGTCATCGTTCAGGCCGTGCTCAGCTGGGTCAGCCCCTACAACCCGCTGATGCCGGTGCTGGACGCGCTGACCCGGCCCTTCCTGCGCCCGTTCCGCAAGGCCAATATCGGCGGCGTGGACCTGTCGCCGCTGGTGCTGCTCCTGATCATCCAGGTGATCCTGATGCTGCCGGTGCGCATGCTGGAAGCAAGCTTCTTGACCCAACTCAAGGTAGTACTGTAGCAATTCAGGTTATTTGTCATATTTTTTCGCGGCCGCGCTTTGCGGCCGCTCGTTTGGCAACCGATTTGCATCACCACACCAGGAGACTTCCAATGAAAAAAGCCTTGCTCGCCGCCGCCCTGTTGAGCGCCGCCGCCGCTCCCGCCTTCGCCAATATGCAGCTGGCGCAAAAATACAGCTGTACCGCCTGTCACGCGGTGGACAAGAAGATCGTCGGCCCGGCCTATAAGGACGTGGCCAAGAAATACGCCAGCCAGAAAGGCGCGGAAGCCATGCTGATGGCCAAGATCAAGAACGGCGGCTCCGGCGTGTGGGGCCCGGTGCCGATGACCCCGCATCCGAACATCCCGGACGCGGACCTGCGCGCGCTGGCCAAGTGGGTGCTGTCGCTGAAATAAGCCATCCCTACGCTAGAAACCCGGCACGCCGCACGGCGCGCCGGCTCCCGGAAAAAGGCGGCGCATTGCCGCCTTTGAACTGTCCGGGACATTTTATGTCTTAGCCTGTTGCGCCAATACCCTTTTAACGATGCCTCAGGCTTGTTACCGGAGTGAAACAACGCTATACCGATTGTCAGCAGCAGGGAGTTAATATCACCTAAGCGCCTAAGACAGTTGCAGAAATAGCGGGGCGCCGGTAATCTTCTCCGCCTGTTGCCAACTCTATGCTGGAAGCACCTATTATGGCCAAACTAACCGAACAGGATATCCTCAACTGGACCGGCGACGATTACATGAACGCCGACCATCTTGAGTTTTTCAAAGACCGGTTGTTGCAGATGCAGCAGGAGTTGCTCTCTAACGCAAATGCGACCGCCAATCACCTGCAAGAGCAGGAAGCCACGCCGGATCCCGCTGACCGCGCCACGCTGGAAGAGGAATACGCGCTGGAACTGCGCACCCGCGACCGCGAGCGCAAGCTGCTGCAAAAGATCCAGGCCTCGCTGCGCCAGATCGAAGACGGTTCTTACGGCTTCTGCGAAGACACCGGCGAACCGATCGGCCTGCGCCGCCTGATGGCCCGCCCCACCGCCACGCTGTCGGTGGAAGCCCAGGAACGCCGCGAACGCATGAAGCGTCAGTACGCCGACTGACCGTTCCGGCTCTCGCCCGCAAAACGCCCTGGCCGCATCCGGGGCGTTTTTCATGTCCGCCTGTCCCTCGTCCAAGAAAAACAAGCAGATAAATCGGGAGCCGATAGCTTATCCCTAACGATCATCTAGTATGAATTTAGGGCATTAAAGCAGGCCGGCCGCTTGTCTAGCGTCGTGGAATCCGGTTATCTTGCTGCTATGCAAAAACTGAAATAGCAAGGAAGCCGCCTTTATGCAACGCCAGACCGACGACGTCAGAATCCGCGAAATCAAGGAATTGCTGCCGCCCATCGCCCACCTGTACGAACTGCCGATCACCGAGGCCGCCTCCGAGGTGATTTACGCCGCCCGCCGCGACATCTCCGCGCTCTTGCGCGGCGAGGACGACCGCCTGCTGGTGGTGATCGGCCCCTGCTCCATCCACGACACCGAAGCCGCCATCGAGTACGCCAAGAAGCTGGCGCCGCTGCGCGACAAGCTGTCGCAGGAGCTGGTGGTAGTGATGCGCGTCTACTTTGAAAAACCGCGCACCACCGTCGGCTGGAAAGGCCTGATCAACGATCCGCTGCTGAACGAGTCCTTCGACATCAACAGCGGCCTGCGCATCGCGCGCCGCCTGCTGCTGACCCTGAACGACATGGGCATGCCGGCCGCCACCGAATTCCTGGACATGATCACGCCGCAGTACTTCGCCGACCTGATCAGCTGGGGCGCCATCGGCGCGCGCACCACCGAAAGCCAGGTGCACCGCGAACTGGCCTCCGGCCTGTCCTGCCCGGTGGGTTTCAAGAACGGCACCGACGGCAATCTGAAGATCGCCGTGGACGCCATCCGCTCCTCCAGCGTGCCCCATCATTTCCTGTCCGTGACCAAGACCGGCCACTCCGCCATCGTCTCCACCGGCGGCAACCCGGATTGCCACGTGATCCTGCGTGGCGGCAAGGAACCCAATTACTCGGCCGAGCACGTGAGTGCCGCGGCGGCGGAACTGGTCTCCGTGGGCCTGCCGCAAAAGCTGATGGTGGATTTCAGCCACGCCAACAGCCGCAAGGACTATCGTCGTCAGATGGAAGTGGCCGACGACATCGCCGGCCAGCTGGCCGCCGGCAACGCCAATATCTTCGGCGTGATGGTGGAAAGCCACTTGGTGGAAGGCCGCCAGGACCTGAAGCCGGGCTGCGAGTTGACCTACGGCCAGAGCGTCACCGACGCCTGCATCGGCTGGGACGACACGGAAAAACTACTGACCACGCTGGCCGACGCGGTGAAGGCGCGCCGCGCGCGTCAAGACTGAGCCGGCGCCAAACCGACAGCCTCGCGGCGGAGCATGCGCTCCGCCGTTTTCATTGGCTCAGCTGCTCGCCGGCCAGGCGGCCCAGGGTGGCGATCGCCCGCGCCAGCGCCGGCGACCACGGCTGGCCGAAGTTCAGCCGCAGGCAGTGGCCGAAACGCGGCTCGGCGGAAAACACCAAGCCCGGCGCGAAACTGATGGATTCGGCCAGCGCCCGCTCCAGCAAGCGGCCCGCGTCCAGCCCTTCCGGACATTCCACCCACAGCAACAGACCGCCCTGCGGCCGCCGCAGCCGCGTGCCCTTGGGGAAGGCCGCCAGCACCGCGCCGGCCAGTTGGCCCATCTGCCGCGCCAATTGCCGCCGCAAACGCTCGGCGAAACGCGCGTAGTCGCCGTCGGCCAACACATCCGCCAACAAGCCCTGATACAAGGCCGAGCTCACCAGGCTGCTGCTATTGCTCAGCCGCGCCAGCGCCGCGTGATGGCGGCCGCCGGACAGCCAGCCCAGACGGAACGAAGGCGCGAAGCTCTTGGTGAAGGACGAGCAGTAAATCACCTCGCCGCGGCTGTCCCAGGCTTTCAGCGGCGTCGGATGCTGCTCGCCGAAGTAAAGCTCGCCGAACACATCGTCCTCGATGATGGTCAGGCCGTGACGGTAAGCCAGCTGCAACAAGCGCTTCTTGGCTTCATCCGGCATCAAGGCGCCGGTGGGATTCTGAAAATTGGTCACCGTCACCAGGCAGCGCGGCGCCGGTCCGTGGCGCAAGGCGAACTCCAGCGCCTCCAGCGACAGGCCGGCGTCCGGCGTGCACGGGATTTCAAGCGCTTTCAGTCCCAGGGCCTCCAGGGTTTGCAGCAGACCGAAGTACACCGGCGTCTCCACCGCCACGGTGTCGCCCGGCCGGGTCAGCAAGCGCAGCGACAGGCTGATCGCCTCGGTGATGCCGTGGGTGAACAGGATGGCGTCCGGCTCCAGCGCCAGCTGCCACTGCGCCGCCAGCCCGCACACCAGCCGATGCAGCCGCGCCTGCTCGCCGCGCGGCAGATAGGCGCCGATCAGCTCCGGCCGCTGGTTCAGCGTCTGTTGCAGCCGACGCGCCAGCGCCGCCGCCGGATACATGCTGCCGTGCGCTTCCGCCATGTGCAGCTGAGTGCCGATGTCCAGGCCCGACCATTCGATCAATTGCGACATGCGGCTATCCACCCGCACCAGGGTCGCGGCCGACGGCAAGCCGTCGTCCCGGGCATGCGCCTGCTGCGCGCGGCTGGGCAAGGCGGCGAAAAAGCCGGCGCGCGGCCGGGCGCTGACGCGTTGCCGGCGCTCCAGATGGCGGTAAGCCGCCAGCGCGGTCAAGACGTTGACGCCGTGCAGGGCGGCCAGGCGGCGCACCGAGGGCAGCCGGCTGCCGGGCGGGTACTCGCCGCTGTCCAGCCCGCGCTCGATGTCCGCGGCAATGCGTAGATACAGGGAATCAGTCATCGCTGTTATATAGAACAGATTGTGCGCAGCATAAACTGTTTGCGTCGGCTGTGGGAAGGCGAGGCGCGGCGCTTGCGCTAGGCTGGCCCTACTTTTCATCGCAAGAAAGCGCATCATGCCGTCCACCTTCTGGCGCGACCTGTCGCCCTCCGCCGCGCTGGCCGCGGCGCTGGCCTTATTGGTCGGCTATTCCGGCCCCTTCCTCATCATCGTCCACGCCGCCCAGTCCGCCGGCTTGTCCCCGGCCCAGCTCGGCTCCTGGATCTGGGCGGTGTCCATCGGCTCCGGCGTGGCCGGCCTCTACCTGTCCTGGCGCTGGAAAGCGCCGGTGATCACCGCCTGGAGCACCCCCGGCGCGGCCCTGCTGCTGGCTGCCCTGCCCGGCGTGCCCTACGGCGAGGCGGTGGGCGCCTTCCTGGCCGCCGCCGCCATCGTCACCCTGCTGGGCGTCAGCGGTCTGTTCGACCGGCTGATGAAGGTGTTCCCCGCCGCGCTGGCGGCGGCGATGCTGGCCGGCATCCTGTTCCGCTTCGTCGCCGAACTGGCCAGCGCCGCCGGCCACGATCCGCTGCTGGTGGTCAGCATGGCCGCGCTGTTCTTCGTCGGCCGCCGCTTCTTCCCGCGCTACGCGCTGCCGGCCGCCATCCTGCTGGGCCTGCTGCTGGCGGCGGCGCAAGGCCTGTTCCAGCCGCTGCCGGCCCACGGCGGAGGCGGCGGCGGTCCGCTGTTCACCACGCCGCAATGGTCGTGGAGCGCCTTCTTCAATCTGGCCTTGCCGCTGGCGCTGGTGGCGCTGACCGGTCAATTCCTGCCCGGCATGGCGGTGCTGGCCTCCTCCGGCTACCGCATCCCGGCCCGCTCGCCGGTGTCGCTGCTGGGCGCGGTGTCCATGCTGACCGCGCCCTTCGGCGGCCACGGCGTGGTGCTGGCGGCGATCACCGCCGCCATCTGCACCGGACCGGAAACCCACCCCGATCCCAAACGCCGCTATGTGGCCGGCGTGATCTGCGGCGCGCTCTATCTGGCGATAGGCGCGGCCGGCGGCGCGCTGGCCAGCCTGATCCTGACCCTGCCCAAGGCGCTGGTGGCCACCGCCGCCGGGCTGGCGCTGTTCGGCACCCTGGCGTCCTCCTTGAGCGCGGCGCTAAGCGACGAGGGCCGCCGCGAAGCGGCGCTGATCACCTTCGTGGTGGCGGCCTCCGGCGTCAGCATCGCCGGCCTGGGCGCGCCGCTGTGGGCCTTGCTGGCCGGCGGCGCGGTGGCCTTGATCCTGCGTCCGGCCAAGGCCCGGCAGGCCGAAGCCGCCGTCGGCCAGCGCGGCTGAACCGGCACTGGCAGCCCGGCGGCGGGCATGATAAGTTAAGGGACTGGATACAATATTCCGCGCGGCGACCGAACCGGGCGGACCCTGCCCACCCTCGAGGAAACCATGTTCGCTGCCACCGTATACGCGCAACGCCGCGCCCGTCTGCAAGCGGCCGGCCTGTCCGGCCTGCTGCTGTTTGTCGGCAATGTCGATTCGCCGATGAACTATCACGACAACACCCTGCCCTTCGTGCAGGACTCCAGCTTCCGTTATTTCTTCGGCCTGAACGAACCGGGCCTGGCCGGCCTCATCGACGCCGACAGCGGCGAAGCGACGCTGTTCGGCAACGATCCGGACGTGGCCGACATCGTCTGGACCGGCCCGCTGCCCAGCCTGGCCGAACGCGCCGCGCTGGCCGGCCTGACACACAGCCGCGGCTACGCCGAACTGGCCTCCGCGCTGAGCGCCGCGCGCGCCGCCGGCCGCGCCGTCCATTACCTGGCGCCGTACCGCGGCGAGACCCTGATTGAAATGGGCCGCTTGCTGGACGTTCATCCGGCCAAGGTCAAGGACGGCTTCTCCGCGCCGCTGACCCATGCCGTGGTGGCGCTGCGCGAAATCAAGGGCGATGAAGAAATCGCCGAAATGGAAGCGGCGCTGGCGGTGACCCGCGACATGCACGTCGCCGCGATGCGCCACGCCAAACCCGGCGTGATGGAATACGAGGTGGTGGGCGAGATGGAAGGCATCATGCGCCGCCGCGACTGGCAGCTGGCCTATCCGTCCATCTTCTCCCGCCGCGGCGAAGTGCTGCACAACCATCACCACGACAACCGCCTGGAAAGCGGCGACCTGGCGCTGAACGACACCGGCTGTACCTCCGGCGGCGGCTACGCCAGCGACATCACCCGCACCTTCCCGGTGGGCGGCAAGTTCAGCCCGCGCCAGCGCGAACTGTACAATATCGTGCTGGACATGCAGCTGGCCGCCATCGAGGCGATGAAGCCGGGCGTGCGCTATCTGGACGTGCACAAGCTGTCCGCGCGGCTGATGGTGGAAAGAATGAGCGCGCTGGGCTTCTTCCAGGGCGACGCCAACGATATCGTTGAATCCGGCGCCTACGCCATCGCCTTCCCGCACGGCCTTGGCCATCAAATCGGCATGGACGTGCACGATATGGAAGGCCTGGGCGAAGACCTGGTGGGTTACGGCGAGGACACCGAGCGCAGCCCGCTGTTCGGCCTGGGCTACCTGCGTCTGGGCAAGCCGCTGAAACAAGGCATGGTGGTGACGGTGGAGCCCGGCATGTACTTCATCCCGGCGCTGATCGAAGCCTGGGCCGCCGAAGGCCGCCACAGCCAGTACATCGACTACGACAAATTCCGCGAATACCAGGACTTCGGCGGCATCCGCATCGAAGACAATGTGCTGGTCACCGCCGACGGCAGCCGCGTGCTGGGCGCGCCGATTCCCAAGACGGTGGAAGAAGTCGAAGCCGCGATGGCCGGTTGAAACCCGCCGCTCCCGCCTTCCAGCCGCCCATGGGCGGCTTTTTCACGCCCGGTCGCCTGCGCTCGCCCCCGCGTCGCATTCTGACCAGCCCCCACCGCGGGCCGATGCTAGTGTCGGTCTTTCCTTGCGTCAGCATCGGGAGACCCCTACATGGCTGCATTACCGGAAACCGGGGCGACAGACCGCCTCAACCGCACGGTGTTCCTCGGTTCGTCCAGCTGCATTCTGGCGCTGGCGCTGTGGGCGATGCTGGACGCCGACGCCGCCGCCCGCGTCATGGCCCAGGTGCTGGGCTGGATCACCGAAGGCTTTGGCTGGTACTACTTCCTGGCCGCCACGCTCTATGTCTTGTTCGTCCTGGTCATCGCCTGTTCCCGCTTTGGCAGCATCAAGCTGGGACCGGCCCATTCGCGGCCGGAATACAGCCTGTTCACCTGGGGCGCGATGCTGTTCGCCGCCGGCATCGGCATCGACCTGATGTTTTTCTCGGTGGCCGAACCGGTCACCCACCTGCTGGCTCCGCCCGAGGGCGCGCCCGGCACCCACGCCGCCGCGCGCCAGGCCATGTCCTGGACCCTGTTCCACTACGGCATCACCGGTTGGTCGATGTACGCGTTGATGGGCATGGCCTTGGGCTATTTCAGCTATCGCCATCAATTGCCGCTCAGCATCCGCTCGGCCCTCTATCCCATCTTCGGCCGCCGCATCCACGGCGCGCTCGGCCACGGCGTCGACATCGCCGCCGTGCTCGGCACCATCTTCGGCATCGCCACCTCGCTGGGCATAGGCGTGGTGCAGCTCAACTACGGCCTGCGCTTCATGTTCGACATTCCGGAAGGCGTGCTGGCGCAGGCCTTGCTGATCCTGCTGTCGGTGGCGATGGCCACCCTGTCCGTGGTCTCCGGCGTGGACAAGGGCATCCGCCGGCTATCCGAGCTGAACGTACTGCTGGCCATCCTGCTGATTCTGTTCGTGCTGTTCAGCGGCAATACCGTGTTCCTGCTCAACGGCCTGGTGCTGAACGTGGGCGACTACCTGAACGGCTTCGCCGGCATGACCCTGAACACCTTCGCCTTCCAGCGCCCGGTGGACTGGCTGAACGCCTGGACCCTGTTCTTCTGGGCCTGGTGGGTGGCCTGGGCGCCCTTCGTCGGCCTGTTCCTGGCGCGCATCTCGCGCGGCCGCACCCTGCGCCAATTCATCATCGGCACCCTGGTCATCCCCTTCGTGTTCACCTTGATCTGGATTTCCATCTTCGGCAACAGCGCGCTGGACCTGGTGCTGGCTGGCAACCAGAGCTTCGGCAAGACCGCGATGGAAACGCCGGAACGGGCGTTCTATTCGCTGCTGGCGCAATACCCGTGGACCGGTTTCAGCGCCCTGCTCGCCACCGTCACCGGTCTGCTGTTCTACGTCACCTCGGCCGACTCCGGCGCGCTGGTGCTGGGCAACTTCACCTCCATCCTCAAGGACCCGGCCAGCGACGCGCCCAAGTGGCTGCGCATTTTCTGGTCGCTGGCCATCGGCATCCTGACGCTGTCCATGCTGATGGTGGGCGGCGTGCCCACGCTGCAGAACGCCACCATCATCATGGGCTTGCCCTTCTCTTTCGTGATGTTCTTCATTATGGCCGGCTTGTACAAGGCGCTGCGGCGCGAAGGCATGCGCGAAGACAGCCGCCAGGCCAGCCTGGCCGGCTCGCTGTCCGGCCGCACCTACGCCCACTCCGATCCGCGGCTGAACTGGCAGCAGCGGCTGAGCCGGGCGATGAGCTATCCGGACGCGGACCAGACCCGGACCATGCTGGAACACAGCTGTCTCCCGGCCTTGCGCGAGGTTTGCGCCGCGCTGCGCCAGCGCGGCGCCAAGGCGCGGCTGGAACAGGAAACAGACCCGCAGACCGGCCTGCCGCGGCTGGGCCTGCTCATCGCCGGCGACGGCGACGCCGCCTTCCGCTACCGCATCCAGGCCGCCATGGCGGCCACGCCCTCCTTCGCCATCCGCGCCGCGCCCGGCCATTACTGCCGATTGGAAGTGCACTTGCAGGACGGCAGCCAGGGCTACAGCCTGTGGGGCTACCACAAGGAACAGATCATCGCCGACATCCTGGACCAGTACGAACGGCATCTGCACTACCTCCACCTCAGCCGGCAAGCGCAGTCCGCCGCCTCATAGGCTTCCGCGCCGCCGGGCTGGACGCCGCCGCCGCGGCGTCGCACCATGCGCTATTCAATCCGGCATGATGGGAAGCGCGATGGAAACCGTGGAATGCGTGGTGATAGGCGCCGGCGTGATCGGCCTGGCCGTGGCGCGGCAGCTGGCGATGGCCGGCCGCGAAGTCCTCATCGTCGAAGCGGAAAGCGCCATCGGCCAGCATGCGTCCAGCCGCAACAGCGAAGTGATCCACGCCGGGCTCTACTATCCGCCCGGCAGCCTGAAAGCGCGGCTCTGCGTGGCCGGCCGCCGGCAGCTGTACGACTACTGCGCCCAGCGCGCGATTGCCCACCGGCGCTGCGGCAAGCTCGTCGTCGCCGCAAACGAGGCCGAACTGCCGCGGCTGCAAGCCTTGCAACAGCGCGCCGCCGCCAACGGCGTCGATGATCTGCGCTGGCTGGACGCGGAACAGCTTCAGGCGCTGGAGCCGGCCTTGCAGGCCCGCGCCGCGCTGTTGTCGCCGTCCACCGGCATAATAGACAGCCACGGCCTGATGCTGGCCCTGCTGGCCGACGCCGAGGCCCACGGCGCGACGTTGGCCTTGAACTCCCCGCTGCAAGACGGCCGCGTGTGCGGCGACGGTTTGGAGCTGAACATCGCCGGCATGCGGCTACGCGCAGGGCTGACGGTCAACGCCGCCGGCGCGTGGGCGCCGCGGGCGGCGGCCAGCATTGCCGGCGTTCCACGTGAAACCATTCCCACGCCCTATTACGCGCGCGGCGTCTATTTCGCGCTGCAAGGCCGCTCGCCGTTCCAGCGCCTGATCTACCCGCTGCCCGAAGCCGGCGGCCTGGGCACGCATCTGACGCTGGACCTGGCCGGCCAGGCGCGCTTCGGCCCGGACCTGGAATGGGTGGACGCCATCGACTACCAAGTGGACCCGGCGCGCGCGGAGCGCTTCTACGCCGGCGTCCGCCGCTGGTGGCCGACGCTGCCGGAACAGGCGCTGGCGCCGGCCTACGCCGGCATCCGCCCCAAGATCGCCGGACCCGGCGCGCCGGACGCGGACTTTCTGATCCAGGGCCCGGCGCAGCACGGCGTGCCCGGCCTGCTCCAACTCTACGGCATCGAATCCCCCGGCCTCACCGCCAGCCTGGCGCTGGCCGAATATGCGGCGGCGACGCTGACGGCATAGCGCCGGGACGAGTTGTCCGCTTACAATCGAACCGTCCCAACCCGCCGCCTCGCAGTCTATGCTCATTCTGAATCAACGCCAGCAGGAATTGCTGGCCATGGTCAAACGCGACAGCTACGTCAGCGTGGAAAAGCTGGCCGAACATTTTTCCGTCACCCGGCAGACCATACGCCGCGACATCGCGCTGCTGGCCGAGCATCAGTTGCTGCAACGCTATCACGGCGGCGCCAGCGTGCTGTCCAGCGTGGAGAACGTCGCCTACCAGGCGCGGCAGGTGCTGTGCATAGACGAAAAGCGCCGCATCGCCGAATGCCTGGCCCGCCACATCCCGGACAACGCTTCGCTGTTCATCAATCTGGGCACCACCACCGAGGAAGTGGCCAAGGCGCTGCACCAGCACCGCGGCCTGCGGGTGATCACCAATAATCTGCACGTGGCGGACACCATGTGCGACTACCCGGACTGCGAAGTCATCGTGCTGGGCGGCATGCTGCGCAAACGCGACCGCGGCATCACCGGCGAGGCCACGGTGCAGCTGATCCGCCAGTTCCGCGTCGATTACGGCATCATCGGCATTTCCAGCATCGAGCTGGACGGCACGCTGCGCGATTACGACTACCGCGAGGTGCGCAGCGCCGAGGCCATCATCCAGCAATCCCGCCATGTCTTCCTGGCCGCCGACCACAGCAAGTTCGACCGCCCGGCGCTGGTGGAGCTGGGCCATCTGTCGCAGATCGACGCGCTGTTCACCGACCAGCCGCCGCCGCCCGCCGTCGTCGAGCTGATGCGGGAGGCGGATACCCAATTGTACGTGGCGGACTGAGCCGGCCTCGGAGCCCGCTCAAGGTCCGTCCGCCTTGCGCCGCGTCTCAGGGCTGCTGCCGCGTCGCCGCCAGCACGATCTCGCGAATGCACACATTCTGCGGCTGCTGATAGGCGTAGACGATGGCGCTGGCCACGTCTTCCGCCGCCAACACGCCGCCCATCTCCTGTTTCCAGGCTTCGTAACCGGCCTTGATCGCCTCGCTGCTGGTATGCGACAGCAACTCGGTGTCCACCGCGCCCGGCGCTATCGTCACCACCCGCACGCCGTGGTCCGCCACTTCCTCGCGCAGATTCTCAGACATCGCGTGCACCGCGAACTTGGTGCCGCAATAGGCCACGTGGTTGGGAAAGGTCTTGCGCCCGGCCACCGAGCTGATATTGATCACCGTGCCGCGCTTGCGCTCCACCATGCCGCCCAGCACCGCGTGGATGCCGTTGAGCAGGCCGTGCACATTGACGTCGAACATGGTTTTCCACTCCTCCGGCGCCTGCTCGGCCATCTGTCCCAGCAACATCACGCCGGCGTTGTTGACGATGGCGTCCACCGGCCCGAAGCGGCCCTCCGCCTCCGCCACCGCGGCGGCCAGCTGGGCGCGGTCGGTCACGTCCACCGCACGGCACAAGGTATTGGGCAAGGCCAGCGCTTCCAGCCGCTCCACCCGACGCGCCAATAGCAAGAGCGGATGGCCTTGTTGCGACAACAAACGGGCGGTGGCGGCGCCGATGCCGGAGCTGGCGCCGGTGATGACAATGAGAGCCTTACTCATGGAACTTCTCCTTTAGCAATAGAAATAACTGATATCAAATCCTTGAGCAGCACTATAATTCGCTGACGATTCCACGAAAAATTGTTTATTCCACTTGCTGCCATCGGTTTAATTTATGGATATTCGCTCGCTCAAAGCCTTCATCGCCGTATTCGAAGAGCGCAACATCACCCAGGCCTCGGCGCGTCTCTACCTGAGCCAGCCTGCGCTGTCCGCCACCATCCGGCAACTGGAAGAACAGCTGGGGGCCGCGCTGTTCCAGCGTCAGCCGCGCGGGGTGGAAGTAACCGACGCCGCCCGGCTGCTGTACCCGGCGGCGCGGCGGCTGGTGGAAGAAGCCGACAGCCTGACACAGCTGTTTCGCGGCCGGCAGGACTGCCTGCCGCTGACGCTGGGAGTGGCGGCGGACCTGGGCCAGGCCGACGTGGCGCGCGTGTTGGCGGCGGCCTACCGCGCGGTGGACGGCTTGCTGCTGGAACTGGCTGCGGGCTGCGCCGGCGACGCGCGGCTGGACGAGGAGGCCAATCGTTGCGAGGACGAGCTGTTCCTGCCGCTGTGGGAAGAGGATTATGTGCTGGCGATGCACGCCGACGCGCCGCTGGCGGGACAGCCGCTGCTGCGGCCGGGACAACTGCTGGGCCAGGACCTGATCGCCTGCCCGGACCATCCGTCGCACCAGCGCTTCGCCAGCCTGTTGGGCGAGGCGGCGCGGGAACTGGCGGTGGCGGCGCGCTGCGCCACCCTGCAACAGGCGGCGACGCTGGCCGCGGCCGGCGCCGGCGTCGCCTTCGTTCCGCAGGGGCTGGCCCTGGACCAGTCCGGCCTGTGGAGCTGCCGGCTGGATCAGGCGGCGCTCAGCCGCCGCGTCGGCCTGTGCTACGCGCCGGACGCTTTGGCCAAGCCGGCGCTGGCCCGTTTGAAACAAGGCCTGGCCGGCGGCTGAGGAGCTGTTTTAACAGCGGCTGACAAAACTCAGTTTTACGGCTGAGGCAAGACGCGCCGACGTAGGCAGTGCCTTGAGTACGGCAAGCCGGCGCAGCACGGCATCAGCGGTTTTGTCAGCCGCGCTTGGTCTTAGAACCTGTTCAAAGTCTCGCGAGCTAGAGCGAGACAAGGCGAAAACAGCCGAGAAAGCGGAATGTACGTGTGGTACATGAGCATTCTGAATGCCGTTTTCAACGCCGTATCGCCGACGCGCAGCAGGCTTTGAACAGGTTTTTAGAACCTGTTTACGATCTCGCGAGCTAGAGCGAGACAAGGCGAAAACGGCTGAGAAAGCGGAATGTACACGTGGTACATGAGCATTTCGAAGCCGCACTCACCGTGTCACGTCTCACGACGCGCAGCAGATCGTAAACAGGTTCTTACTGCACCGCGGCGAAAGCCTTGGCCACATAAGGCGCATTGGCGCGGGTCAAGCCGGCCACGCACATGCGGCCGGTGCCCACCAGATAGACGCCGAAACGCTCGCGCAGGGCGTCCACCTGGGCCTGGCTGAAGCCGGTGTAGCTGAACATGCCACGCTGATGGACCAGATAGGCGAAGTCCTGCTCCGGCAGCGCCTGCTTCAGCACTTCCACCAGAATGCCGCGCATCTCCAGGATGCGGCCGCGCATCTCGTTCACCTCGGACACCCACAGCGCTTTCAGCTCGGCGTCGCCCAGCACGGTGGCGATCAAGCGCGCGCCGGTGGTGGGCGGATTGGAGTAGTTGCGGCGCACCGTGGCCTTGAGCTGGCCCAACACCAGCTCCGCCTCGGCCTGGTTCGGGCATACCACCGACAGGCCGCCGCAGCGCTCGCCGTACAGCGAGAAGATCTTGGAGAAGGAGTTGCTGACCAGGAAGGACACGCCGGCGTCGGCCATCGCGCGGATGGCGTAGGCGTCCTCTTCCAAGCCGGCGCCGAAACCCTGGTAGGCGATGTCCATGAAGGGAATCAGCTGCTTGCGCTTGGCCAGCGCCACCACCTGATCCCACTGCGCATTGTCAAGATCCGAGCCGGTGGGGTTGTGGCAACACGGATGCAGCAGCAGGATGCTGCCGGCGGGCAGGGTTTCCAGCGTGTCCAGCATCGCCGCGAAGTCCACGCCGCGGGTTTGCGGATCGAAATAGGGGTAGCGATTGACCGCGATGCCGGCACCTTCGAAGATGGCCACGTGGTTGTCCCAGGTCGGATCGCTGACCCACACCTGGGCGTCGGGGAAATAGCGCTTGAGGAAGTCCGCGCCCACTTTCAGCGCGCCGGAGCCGCCCAGGGTCTGGATGGTGGCGACGCGGCCGGCGGCCAGCGCCGGGTGTCCCTCGCCGAACAACAGCTCCTGCACCGCCTTGCGGTAGGCCGGCAGGCCGTCCATCGGCAGATAAGTGCAAGGCTGGGCCGGCTGGGCCGCCAGCTTGGCCTCAGCCTGCTGCACCGCGTTCAGGCGCGGAATGCGGCCCTGCTCGTCGTAATACAGGCCGATGCTGAGGTTGACCTTGTCGCCGCGCGCATCCTTGCCGAAGGCGTCGACCAGCGACAGGATGGGATCGCCGGCGTAGGCGTCGACGTGCTGAAACATGTGTTTCTCCTTGAGTAGTGTGGTATCGCCTCGTGCAGCCGTTTAGAACGGCTAACAAACCCCTGATGCTGCGTTGGACCGACTTGCCGTACTCAACGGCGCGCCATGCCTCAGGCGTGAAACCCATGTTTGTTAGCCGCTCTTAGAACGTGTTTACGATCTAGCGAGCTCAGGCGAGACCAGGCGAAAACCGCTGGGAAAGCGGAATGTACGAGTGGTACATGAGCATTTCGAGACGGTACTCGCCGTGCCACGTCTCACGACGCTCAGCAGATCGTAAACAGCTTCTTGCGCCGCCCTCTGACGGGGCGGTAAAGATAGAGTATTGTGCCAGACGGATTCAGGACCCGGACGCCAGATCGTCGCGCTTCAGCGCCAGCATCATCGCCGCAATCCACGGCAGGATCAGCCAGCCGCCCAGCACATTCAGCGCCGCCACCAGCTTCAGCCGCGGGCTGCCCACCAAGGCGGCGGTCAAGGTCGGCACCAGATAAGCGCCGCCCAAGGCCAGCGCATTGCCCAGATACATCGCCCATTGCTGCCACTGCGGCTCGCCGCTATAAGCGCCGTAAGCCCACAAGGCCAGCGCCGCCGCCAGCACCGTGAAGAACAGCTTGCGCGCCATCGTCAAAATCTTCATATCTTCCTAATCCGTTCTCGCCGCGACGGCGCCATCAGCCGCCGCCACAATGAAATGCCAAGCTTAATCAGGCTTGCGCCAATATGGCAAAAGCAATTGCATAAATCAGACAGTTTGCGCCACATTTTTACCAAACAGCGCAAGATTGATATGCATCAGGCAAGCATGGGATTCCCATTTCAACTAATGCGAACCATCTGCCTACAATCCACTTGCCCTCACCGCCAAACCGCCGCACGCTTAGCGCGCGGCCACCATGAGCCGTCTCGCACCGCGACTGACTGCTCAGAACCAGTTTACGATCTGCTGCGCGTCGTGAGACGTCACACGGTGAGTACCGCTTCGAAATGCTCATGTACCGTTTGTACACTGCGCTTTCTCAGCCGTTTTCGCCTTGTCTCGCCTTAGCTCGCTAGATCGTAAACACGCTCTCAGAGAAGAGGAATGCATCATGACGCCGCGCCCTACCCTGCTTGCCCTGGCCACCGCCCTTGCGCTGGCCGCCCCGCTTGCCGACGCCTGCTCATCGCTGATCGTCGGCAAACAGGCCTCCGCCGATGGCTCCATCATCATCGCCCGCAACGAAGATTATTACATCAATAACTGGAACAAGCGCCTGGTGCTGCATCCGGCGCGCGCGGCGGCCAAGGATGAGACGCTGAGCTTCAAGAACGGCCTGAAAGTGCCGGCGCCGGCACAGTTCTACCGCTATAGCGGCCTGATGGACTGGAACGGCGACAGCGCCGGCGGCGACGGTCTGTACGAGGAACGCGGCGTCAATGAATTCAATGTGGCGGTATCCGCCACCAATAGCGCGGAGATCAACGCCCGCGCCAAGAAAGCGGACCCGCTGCTGGACAGCGGCGTGGTGGAGGCGGTGATCCCCTCGCTGATCCTGCCGCAGGCCAAGACCGCGCGCGAAGGCGTGGAACTGCTGGGCCGCTATCTGAGCCAATACGGCGCCGGCGAAGGCAATGGCGTGCTGATCGCCGATCCGAACGAAGCCTGGTATATGGAAATCGGCTCCGGCCACCACTGGCTGGCCTATCGCGTGCCGCAGGACAGCTATTTGATGGTGGCCAACGGCCTGCGCCTGCACGACATCGACCTCGCCGACCGCGCCAATGTGATCGCCAGCCCCGGCCTGGCCGAGTTCACCGCCAAACACCAGCTGCTGGCCAAGATGGACGCCAAGCGCTTCAACTTCGCCCAGGCCTTCGGCGTCACCGGCGACAAATACAATGTGGACCGCGAATGGCTGGGCCAGCATCTGCTGAACCCGGCGCTGCGCCAGGCCACGCGGCAGACGCAATACCCGCTGACGCTGAAGCCGGAGCACAAGATCGCGGTGGCCGACGTGGCCAAGGTGCTGCGCGCCACCTTCCACGGCACCGCGCTGGCCAAACAGAAGGACGCGGACCGGCCGATGGGCGTGGACCGCACCATAGAAACCCACGTCATCCAGCTGCGCGCCGGCCTGCCCAAGGAACTGGCGGCGCTGACCTGGCAATCCTTCGGCAGCCCGGCCGGCGCGGTGCTGGTGCCGATGTATGAAAACGCGATGAAGGACATCCCCGTGCCGCTGCGCGCCGGCGCGGCCAATTACGAGAGCGGCTCCGCCTACTGGGCCTTCCGCGCCAACGCCACGCTGGCCCAGACCAAGCCGGACAAATATCTGCCGGTGCTGGCGCAATGGCAGGCGCGGCTGGAGCGGCAGTTCCAAAGCCAGCAGCCGGCAGTGGACGCCATGCTGACCAGCCTCTACGCCAGTCAGCCGCAAACCGCGGTAGGCTTTGCCAGCCAGTGGAGCGGCGGCAATATGCTGAGCGCGGTGCAATCGGCGCGCGACGTGCACGCCGGCCTGCTGACCGACCTGACCAAGGCCAGCGAGAAGAAATACAGCCCGGAGGAGCTGGAAAAAATCAAAAACCTATAAGAACGTGTTTACGATCTCGCGAGCTAAGGCGAAACAAGGCGGAAACGAGCGAAACAGCGGAATGTACAGGTGGGACATGAGCATTTTGAGCGGGTACTCACCGTGCAACGCTTCACGCCACGCAGCAGATCGTAAACAGGTTCTAAGCGGCTAGCAGCCAGGAGCGGCGCGGGCAAACCCGGCCGCTCCCGCCAGTCCGGGCGTGTTATCTTTGATGGCATCCCCCTCGCCCGGCTGGCTGCGCCATGAACCTCCACATCGACACCGATCCCGCGCGGCTGGACCGCGAACGCGTCTACCGCTACCTGTCGGAGCAATCCTACTGGGCGCGCCAACTGCCGCGCGACATCTTCGAGCGCTCGCTCGACCATTCGCTGTGCTTCGGCGCCTACGCCGCCGACGGCGAGCAGATAGGCTTCGCTCGCGTGATCACCGACTACGCCACCTTCGCCTATCTGGCCGACGTGTTCGTGGTCGAAGCCTGGCGCGGCCAAGGCGTGTCCAAGCAATTGATGGCGGCGATCGACAGCCATCCCGGCCTGCAGAACCTGCGCCGCATGCTGCTGGCCACCGCCGACGCTCACGGCCTGTACGCGCAGTTCGGCTTCAGCCCGCTGTCCCGGCCGGAATGGATGATGGAAAAAAGAGACGCCGACATCTACCAGCGGCTGGCCGCGAATCCCGGAAGCGCGGCATGAGCGTGCGCAAACAGTTCTGGGTCGACCCCTACCAGACCGAGCTGCACACCACGGTGGCGCACGTGGACGGCTCGCGGGTCTGGCTGGACGCCACCCTCTTCTACGCCTTCTCCGGCGGCCAGGAAAGCGACAGCGGAAGCATAGGCGGCCGTCCGGTGCTGCGCGCGGAAAAACAGGACCAGGACATCGCCTACACCCTGGCGGACGATCACGGCCTTGGCGCCGGCGACGCGGTGACGGTGGCGATAGACTGGCCGCGCCGCTACCGGCTGATGCGGCTGCACTTCGCCGCGGAGCTGGTGCTGGAAACCATTTGCCGCGAGCTGCCCGACGCGGCAAAGATAGGCGCCCACATCGCGGAGGACAAGGCGCGCATCGATTTTGCGCTGGCCCGGCCCATCACCCCGCTATTGCCCGCCATCGCCGCCAAAGTGCAGGCGCTGATAGACGCCGATCTCGCCATCGTCAGCGCCTATTCCGACGAAGCAAACCAGCGCCGCTACTGGGAACTGCCCGGCCTCTACCGCGTACCCTGCGGCGGCACCCATTTGCGCCGCAGCGGCGAAGTGGGCGAACTGAAGCTCAAACGCAAGAACGTGGGCCAGGGCAAAGAGAGGGTGGAGATCACGCTGGCGCGGCCATAAGAGCCTGTTCAATGTCTGCTGCGCTACGTGAGTAGCGGCGCGATGAGTACACCTTCGAAATGCTCATGTAGCACGTGTACATTCCGCTTTCTCAGCCGTTTTCGCCTTGTCTCGCTCTTGCCCGCGAGACTTTGAACAGGCTTTAAGAAAAACCCGCGCGGGCATGCCCGGCGCGGGTGGTTTCACGTGAAACGGCAATCTGCAAACGCTCAGGCAGGCTGCTTCGGCCAGTCCACCTCGGCCAACTGCGGCCACGCGATCTGCTGCGGCAGGCGCGACAACTCGACACAGTAACGCTTCCACGCCGTCAACAAGCCCTGCTCCTGCGTCGTCGCCAGCCCCAGTTCCTGCGCATCCTCCAAAGGCCGGCGCTGAGCATAGGCAATCGCCAAACGCTGCTGCAACTCCTGCTGCGCCTGCGCCGTTAGCGCCACACGCTGCGCATCGGCGTCTACTTTCCAGGCTTTCTTGTTCCACACCGCGAAAGGCGGCGGTTCCAGCTCGGTGGCCTGCAAGCTGTCCGGCGTGTCGCCGATTTGCGCCGTCACCGGCTGCGCGCTGGCCTTGCTCCACAGCTTGAGCGCGCGAAAATCCACCACCAGCAGCCAGCCGCCGTCGCGGTAGACCGCCGCTTGCTTGTCCCCCGCCTGCGGCGGTTGCTGCTCGGTGGCATTGGCCGGAATCAACCAAGTTTCCTCAACATCCAGCGGCGATAGATCCGCCGTAGTGGTGCCCAGATACTCGCCGGATTCCGGATGGTAGGCGTAGACGGTTTTCTGTTTGCGTTCTTGCATGGCGGTTTCCTTAGTATTTGATGCAGGCGAGAAGGGCTACGTTGCGGGGACGGGTTTCAACGCCAATGCCACTGTTTGCGCCCGTTACGAGTGTCATTTGATCAGATGACAACATCTCTCTGCCGTATGCCCAGGCGCCACCGCCCGAGCCAGGAGTAAGCGCCAATGCACCTCCATCGTTTGGGCGTATGATTGTGTGGACATGAGGCCCGACAGTCCCGGCCTGCGCACTCCCCAGCGCACGGCCCGGATCAACACGGCGCCCATCATCCCACCCTCGCACAAACTCCCCACGCAAATCAGGCAGATTGAACGTCGTCGAGCCATCTCCGGCACCATAAGAGGTTCCAATCACGGCAAACAAACCGGGGTAAGTGCTGCGGCTGACCGGAGAACCATCGCATTTCAGCCAACCAGGCGGCGTATAAGGCATCGCGAAATGCCCTACCAGGCCCGGCGCGCCGGACATGGTCAGCAGATTGGTGATAGGGCCGTCCTCGCACTGGGTCAGATCCACGTAAAAACCACGC